>JAGOVC010000028.1 GCA_018060955.1 Candidatus Woesebacteria bacterium
TTTCTGTTTTGGTATACTACTTAAAAGTGGAAAGTCTCATTTGAGCACCCACTTTTGATCCAAGAAACGTCAGTCCGACAATCGGACGGAAACCAAGTCATCAAAAGGCAGGGTGTTTTTTATTACCCTACCCGAGTAATACCATGAGACACACGATTCAAACCAACCAAGGGATGAAACAAATTTGTACAGGTAAACCTGTGCAGCATGAAGGATTGACCCGCCAAAATTAGGCGGGTTTTTTTATGCCAAGAGCTAAAGAAGTCCACCACATTATAGCCACAAGCAAAATTCCCACTGTGTTGGTGATGCAGGACGAATTAGGTATCAAAGCAACCAACGTCAATCCTGAACACCTTTCTCAGTCATCGGAGCCTCTAGGTAAGGATCCGAGGAGACAAGCATCGTGGAAGGATGACAAAATCAGGAGGCTGTTACGGCCCGAACAAGGCACAATATTAAGTATCCATTCTGCCGATACTGTGTATTTGCATAATGGGGTGGATGAAATGCATAAACCAGGAAATGAATATGGACGTTTACCATTTGGTATGTCAGTTCCAAACGATGCTGATACCCATGAGCGATATATTCAAGAAGCGCAAGAGCTCTATGGAATTCCGTTTACTGGGGTCTGGGCAAATGCGTATATCAATCATATTGTGCATAAGCGCAATCGGATTGCAGCTCTCGAAATTGAAGTTGATTTTCCCGAATCTATTCATCCTGATCGTGTAAGAGATATTTATAATCCTAATGTAAATACTCGGGTTCTGCTGGCTGAAGAAGCAGCAGAACGACGATTACCTTTTTATGTTTCCAATGCCGGGAGAGGGGAACGTACCCCCATTTCCAGCGATCTGGCTCTCCAACTTATTGTGCATCGTGTGTTAGCTAAAGATTGGTATGACCAGCTACAAAGTTCGAAACCGGACAGTATCTACAGAGATGAGTTTGGACGAAGAGGTCAAGTCGCTATTGATTTTAAAAGAGAAGTGAAAAGAGATTAGTCTAATATTCATAGTGTATAATACACGAGATATGCCTACAGTAAAATCTATAGAGGGTAAAAAATACGTTGTCTTCGATGGCGGAATCTTTTTTGGTGTCTCCGGTGATAGGATTGGGTTTTTTAGAAATGGTGATGAATTAGAGTCTGATGGATCCGTTGATAAGTCTGCATCGCCTGAGGCGTTAGCTCTACTTATTCAAGGAATGGTGAGCATGACCGATAGAGAGGCTATAGGAATTGTCATGGAGTTTAAAAGAGAGTAATTTATGCTCTATCTTATCTAAAGATTCCCGCCTCCGCGGGTTTTTTTATGCCTCTGGTGATCTAGTGTCAATCGTACTAAAATGATGCGGTAAGACGTAGAATCCTATGTTTTCCGAGCAAAACTCCATCGAAATTTTGCAACATGAAGTCTCTCCCTTCCCAGAGACTGTGATTATTCTTGGTTCCGGTTGGAACAAGATACTCTCCAAAATAAAAATTGAATGTGAAATCGACTATGAAGTCCTGTTCGGGGTTCAAGCAACCGTTCCAGGGCATGTGGGCAAATTAATGATTGCCAAGATAGGGAAAAAACGAGTCGCATTCATGTCGGGGAGGCTCCACATGTATGAAGGATACAGTGCCAGGGAAGCAACTAGTCCTATTCGGGTGTTTGCCAGTCTTGGGATGAAAAATCTGATTCTCACCTCCGCTTCCGGAGCTTTAAACGAGAAGTACAAAGTAGGAGATTTTGTCGTCATCTCCGATCTCCTCACGCTGTTTATGTCCTTGGATAATCCACTCATTGGACCAGAGTTTTTGGACATGTCCTCGGTATTCTGTCCGGAATGGAGGCTTAAAGCGATGCAGATTCTAGCATCTGAGAAAATTGTTTTTCATGAAGGAGTCTACTGTTATTATCATGGCCCAAACTATGAAACCCCTGCAGATAAGATGGCGTTACGATTCCTTGGAGCCGATGTGGTCGGTATGAGTGTGGTTCCGGAAACCATCATGGCCCGATCCCTGAATGTGAATGTATTGGGACTTTCCTTCGTCACTAATCTCGCCTTTGTTAAACATGATCATACTGATGTGGTGGCACAGGCAAATAAAGCCAGTGCACAGATGAGTAAACTTCTCCTAGGGCTGTTGTCAACCTAGTTTTTCCTCAAGCCAGTCGTGATACACTATCCATCATGAACGATCCTATTTTTGATCTACTTTCGAAGGAAGAAACTCGTCAGCAGGAAACTCTGATGCTCATCCCCTCGGAAAACTACGCGAGTAAAGAAGTTCGCGCTGCGGTGGGGAGTGTACTTCTAAACAAGTATTCCGAAGGATATTCTGGGCGACGCTACTATGAAGGTAATGAAGTGATCGATCAGATCGAAACGCTGGCAATCAATCGAGCCAAAGAACTCTTCAAGGTTCCGTACGCAAACGTGCAACCGTATTCTGGAAGCCCAGCCAACAGTGAGATTCTTTTTGCCTTGGCACAACCTGGGGAGACAATCATGGGTCTTTCATTGTCCTCTGGCGGACATCTTACCCATGGCCATCCGAAGGTCACATTCTCTGGTCGCTACTATACCAGTGTGCAATTTGGGTTAGACTCTAGTGCTCGCATTGACTATGACCAGATGGAACGGTTAGCCATCGAACACCAACCGAAGGTGATTATTCTGGGAACCACCGCCTATCCATTTGTATTAGATTTTCAACGTGCACGAGCGATTGCTGACAAAGTTGGAGCGTACTTAGTTGCCGACATTTCCCACATCGTTGCCTTAGTAATCGCAGGACTTCATCCGTCTCCGGTTCCCCATGCGCATGTCATCATGACCACTACACATAAGAGTTTACGTGGTCCACGTGGCGCGATGATATTGGTAACTCAATCAGGTCTCGATAAGGAACCAACTTTGGGACAAAAAATCGATGCCGCTGTAGTTCCTGGAATGCAAGGCGGCCCGCATAATAACACCACAGCAGGAATTGCCATTGCACTGGAGCAGGCAAAAACACCAGAGTTTTTGGAATACGCACAGCGCATTGTTACCAATGCCCAGGCCCTATCCACTGCACTTCAAGCTAACAGGATCTCCTTAGTAGGCAACGGAACAGAAAACCATCTGATAGTCTTAGACTTTTCATCGAAGGGAACGGGATTCGGAGTGCTGGTTGCCAAAGCATTACATGCCGCCGGACTTGTTACCAACTTTAATTCTGTCCCAGGAGATAAAAGTCCGTTCTATCCTTCTGGAGTTCGTATTGGTACTCCCGCCATTACCACTCGTGGTCTCCAGCCTACCCATATGCAACAGGTTGCAGATTGGATCAAGCAAGTAGTTGAAACGATCGCTGATGAAAAAATGCCGGAGGATAAGTCTGCCCGAGCTAGTTTTGTTTCAGATATTGCAGTGCGAATGCACTCCAACACAACCCTTGTAGCTATTCGAGAGGAAGTAAAACTTCTTCTGTCGGAGTTTCCTCTGTCGTAGCCAGTTCCTTTTCACGCTGTGCAAGTAGTGGTTCAAGTTGTCCCTGGATGCTCTCATACAGTGACGTAACATACGGGTTTCCCAACGCCGCAATTTCTTTCTTTCCATACTCTCTGGTATGTGCGCCTAATTCCTCTTTATAGAGATGCTCAATTCCTGCCTCTAGATGCTGGAGAAGTGTTTCAATCCGATCAAGGGCTCTTGCCAATTTAGATTCCAAGGATTGCTGGGCATCATACTCATCGAGGATGGCCAAGTATCGCTCTCGTAATGGGATTGGAAGGGAAGCAAAAACAAACTCTGCTGCTTCCTTCTCCGATGCCTTATCGGATGCCAGCTTTTTAAACCCTGGGACATCTCCATGCACGACTTCGCAAAGATCATGAATCAGTAACATGGTCTGCATTTTGACTGGGTCAACGGCAAAGTGCTCTGATTCCTGCACCAGAGAAAATAACAGTAAAAGTCTCCAGGTATGTTCTGCTGTACTTTCTTGACGACCGGTAGTTGTCCAGTTATGTCGGAGTGTGCTTTTGAGTTTTTCGGCAGTGGATAAAAAAGTGCGGAGATCTGAAATTGAAAGTGTCATGATGCTATTCTAACGCAGAAATCACGAACCCACGACGAGCGAGGCGTGGTAGACTACAATTACCAATTTTTTCTAAAGGAATAACTATGGCAACACCTCGATTAATCGGAGCCCATGTCAGCGCCCAAGGCGGTATCGCGAATGCCCCCAAACGTGCCGCAGATATCGGGTGTAACTACGTGCAAATCTTTTCCGATAGTCCTCGGGTTTGGCAGCGTCGGATGGTCACGGATGAGAACTGTGCACTCTTTGTGAAGAACTGTGAAGACAATGGTATTCTGGGCAATGTCATCCACGCGCTCTACTTAAATAATTTGGCGTCGGATAAACCAGAACTTGTCGAGAAATCGATCATGAGTTTGGCCTTTGATTTGCAACTCGCTCCCAAGATCAAGTCCACTGGCGTAGTGGTGCACGTCGGTAGCTATAGTAAACGCGACTGGAATTCGTGTAGTGACCAGGTTGTCAAAAATATGGCAACATTATTGGAACAAAGCCCCGATGATTCCGTGTTCCTGATTGAAAACTCTGCAGGACAGGGTGGGAAAGTAGGATCAGATTTGCGAGAAATTAAAACCATGATCGACCAACTCCAAGCGGGGAAACGTGTGGGAGTCTGTATTGATTCTTGTCATGCATTTGCGGCTGGATATTCACTCGTTCCCATGGAAGGGGAGAAACTCCTCTACGATTGGTTGGAACAATTAAATCTTGTCGAACATTTGCGCGTCCTGCATGTCAACGATTCCCGTGATGAATATTTTTCGCATAAGGATCGCCACGCAAATATCAATGATGGACAGATTGGAACAGAATCTCTTGCCCACTTCGTCAATCATCCCATGTTTGCAAACCTTCCCATTGTCTTGGAAGTACCTGGAATTGAGGGTGAAGGTCCGGATCAAGAGAACATTAATCGCTTAAAAGCACTACTTACCTAAGTATGTATGGCAATTCGTTTTGATGGAAAAGCATTTGCAGCTGCCAAAGAACAGGTTCTTGCCGCAAAGGTGCAAACACTCAAAGAGTCAGGTCGCACCATTGTGGTGCATACGACAACATTTCAGGAAGACGCAGGTAGCCAGTTGTATACCAAGTTAAAACACCAGGCAGCCACACGGATCGGCATTGACTATCAACCGCATGAAGTGTCATTTGCTGATTCAGCTGATCAAATACTTTCCGCCATTCAAGAGAGTTCCGATAACCCCAGTGTTACGGGAGTCATGGTTCAAAAGCCCAGTAAACAGGTGTGGATGCAGGAAACAGGGAAGGATGATAACGCCTTTCAGGATTGGTGGCAGAGGCTCACCGATGCGATCTCCCCTCAAAAAGATGTCGACTGTTTAACCCAAACGAATTTGAATGCAATTTTAAACTCCACAACGTACGCACCTTCGCAGTTGCTTCCCGCAACCGTTGCTGCATGTCTGACAATTCTGCATGAAGCGCGAATAGCAGTAGACCAAACTGAGAAGGAATGGAATGACAGAAGAATCCTGGTTGTGGGGCGTTCCGCAATTGTGGGGAAGCCATTGGCACACATGCTCTCACTCGCTGGGCATTCAGTTGTAAACGTCGGAAAAGATTTCTCGAGTGTCAATTCCACGGAATTTCCGATCATCATCTCCGCGGTAGGGGTGCCAAATTTATTCAGTGGGGGGATGGTGGCAGATCAAAGCATTTTAATTGATGTAGGTTCTCCCCAGGGAGATTTCGATCTTTCTACAGTGGAACGAAAAGCTCTCTTTTACACACCCGTTCCAGGTGGGGTTGGGCCAGTTACCATTAGCTGTCTGCTTGAAAATTGTCTTCAAGTTGCATCAGGGGTGATGAAGTAGCACAATGCTTCACAGACGTTTTCTAATTTTTCTAGCTTGACCTATAGTATATCTTTTGCTATACTTTCCCTTATCTCCACAACGCCTTGACCCAATTAAACGGGTAATTATAACCGGCCAGAGATATCGTAAACGATATTGGGCTGGTTTTTTCTAGCTCAACATAGCCGGAGACTTTTTGGATGCAGTCATCCAGAAAAAATACTTATGATGCGTGAATTCAAAGGACGATCGTATCCGCCTGACTTGGAAATTCGTCGGGTGACCTATGAGCAAGGTGGAAAAGAAAAAGGCGAAAACATTGTCTACGCCAATCCTGTGTCAGTGATCATTTCTGTTTCTGAGACTGGAAAAGTATCAACGCGTAAACAATATCATCCAAAACAATCTCCAAACGAGAAATACCAGGACAGTGATAGCTGGGCACGAAAACACCTAGGAGTGAAGTCTCGACAGTATACGTTTTTAGGCGAAATTGATCCGTGGGGAAAATATCTGTCCCAAGACTGTACAGTGTATGTAGACATGCCGTTGTCAGTTTATTCACCTCAAATAGCAGGGTTGCTCATCCCTTACGTTGATGCACTATTACCTGGAATGTATGCCGAGGATGCAGATCTCACGATAGTGTCAGCGTTATTCAAACTCAAGCTCTGGTTAGAGTATCGTTCCCAAAGTGGACAGATGATGAAAGCACCTCAATTGTTAAATCTGGATCGACGCACGCATGGAACTCCCACAGAAGCGAACGAATGGATGCGTATTTTTAACAATCGAATTGAGTCATCAAATGACGGAGGAAATGAAGATCATGATGGAAACGAAGCGGGTGGACTCGTGTTATTAGATCTTCAAGATCGAAGAGACTATGTGACAACGCTGCGAAAGATTGTTACAAGGTATCCAGAAATGAGTGCAAAAGCACAAGCCCAGGATTTTCAGTTTCCCGAAGATATCGATATATCCACGAATGATCTTCGTGTTGCATTCTTAAAAGAGCGACGAAGTGCACAAGGTACAGACACTCTCAATACCATTGGCGGTGGAGTATTACCTGGACAAAAAGCCAGTGATGCATTTCGAACCGAGTTGACCCAAGAAACCATGATGGTTGCACCAACAGTAGGTTCCGTTCAACTTCTTGCATCTGGATATTCTGACAAAACGCTATTATCTACAAAAACATTTATATTCTTGGCTAATCGAGCAAAAATTGGTCAACCGGACGAAATTGTTCGTGCACTTCAAAAACGGGATGAGATCTTTCGTACGGAGACGGTGATGGTTCCGCTTACCGAATTACTCCACCTAATTGCGACTGGGGAGATTCGCGATGCGCGCATTATTTCTGCGCTTTCCACACTTTTTAAAGTGGAGGATTATAAACAGCACTATGAACAAGCCGTACGCTATATGACAAAGAGATTACGCGAATAGTTGCGCTCATAGGATATACTATCGGATTACTAAACGAAATGAAGGACACAGTATGCCAGTCTTTGGATTGCGATTAGAGAAACTTACCTCAATAGACACTTTCTCGTTTGATCGGGAACTTAAAAACCGTGCGAATAAGCACCTTATCTTTGATAGGCTTGGTAACTATAACCTTACCTATGCAAGAATCCTTCTGCCACGCGTGCAGCATATTCTCACGGTTTACAGAGAAAAACCGTATGACCCTGATACGATGGCAAGCTATGTCGCTCTAAACAAAGGGGTTGGTAATGTCTTTCTTGGTTTTCTCCCTTCATTCTCCCGTGCCTTAGACCTTGAGTTGGAAAAAACAAAGGGATTGAGTAGAAAGATCACGGCCGAGGATCCGATGGCAATTGGGACAGAAGAGACAATAATGAATTTTAGAAGAATGTATACCGTCTTGATGTATCTATACGTGCACCCAAATGGATATCGAGACTCTTATGAGTCTTCAATTCCCGAACCAAGACAGGATTTGCTAGCTGATATTCTAGAATTACTCTCAACGGAAAGTCTGGATGAGGTCGGAATTTCCAAAGAACTACAGAGAAAATATGCCTACTATCGGGAGTTTACACCTGAAAAGATTAGAGATTCTATACGAGCTCTAATTGACTATAAAATGCTTCGAAAAGAACTTAAAAAGGGAAAATGGGTCATTAGTGCTGTCAAATCAAAGACATAACGGCTCCCTTTTCTCAAGTCTTATGATATACTACGACCTCGTATTTATCACACACCCGTAGTAGATTCTCCTTGAACTACACCGCTACGGGGAGGCTGAAAGGAGAGAAGCATATGGCATCAGAGCCACAATTCTCTATTGATCTTGAGTTACTTTTGGAGGCAGGTTGTCACTTTGGACACCAGGCACGCCGATGGAACCCCAAGATGAAGAAGTATATTTTTACCGAACGGGATGGAGTCCATATCTTTGATTTGGCCCAAACTGCTGCCCAACTCGAAGAAGCATGCAAGTCATTGTATGCCGCAGGAAAAGAAGGCAAAACCGTCGTCTTTGTCGGTACCAAACGCCAAACCAAAGAAATCGTCCGTGAGCATGCTATTGATGCAGGGGCTAGTTTCACCGTTACCCGATGGCCAGCTGGATTAATCACCAACTGGGAACAGGTGGGGAAATCTATCACCAAGCTCAACCAAATGAAAAAGGATCGTGAAGAGGGTAAATTTGCCAAGTACACCAAGTATGAACAGGTGCAACTGGATAAAGATATCGAACGACTAGAACGATTCTTCGGTGGAGTCGCTACCTTGAAACGCACTCCTGATATGTTAGTGGTTGCTGATTTAAACACCGACTTAGTCGCTGTCAAAGAAGCTAAACTTAAAAATATCCCTGTCATTGCCTTAGCAGACAGTAATACCGATCCTGACTTCGCTGATATCGCAATCCCAGGTAATGACGATGCGGTTGGCAGTATCAAAATTCTCATCTCGCATTTGGCGACTGCCTTTAAACAAGGCAAAGAGTTAGTCAAGAGTGCAGAAGAGAAGAAAGAAACAGTCGTACAGGCATAAGTAAAGGAGAGAAACCCTATGGCATTTGATAAAGCATTACTCATTCAACTTCGTGATGAAATGGGAGCTGGCGTCATGGACGTTAAGCGCGCATTGGAAGAGTGTGACGGAGATGTCGATAAAGCACGGAAGTGGTTGTCCGAAAAGGCAATCAAAACTGCTGAGAAAAAAGCCGACCGAGAAGCTGGAGAAGGTGTAATTGGAGCATATGTCCATACAACCGGAAAAGTAGCCGCAATTGTCACTTTAAACTGTGAGACTGATTTCGTGGCTCGAACCCCAGATTTCCAAACACTTTCTAGAGAAGTGGCGATGCAGGTTGCAAGTATGAATCCCCAGAATGTGGAAGAATTACTGGCTCAACCCTACATCCGCGATGCTAAAAAGAGTATTGCCGAGCTGGTCAAAGAGACCGCCGGTAAACTAGGAGAGAATATTGTCGTGAAAGAATTCTCTCGATTGAGTATCTAAGAAAAAACCAATCAACGAAATAAAAAAAGGGCTCGACGATATCGGGCCCTTTTTAGTAGAAAATCATTTGTTAATTAGCTTGTGGGGTTGACGAGTCGTTACCCTGATCTTGTCCATCGGTAGGAAGTTGGGGTGCTGACGCATCCATTGGTTGAGTCTGGGGTAACGGCTGATCCAACGGCTGTGTCACCGAATCACTCAAGTCAGGTTCTGTTGCTGGAGCAAGGGTGGCAGGAGGCTCTGACGCTGCAGCAGTACTTGCGGTAATAGCGAGCTGTCGTAAGACTTGGGCTAAATGTTCAACGGTCGCAATAATTTGTGCCGAGGTTACTGTTTCTTTGAGGTGACCAAGCAATGAGTCCACAATATCAGCGTAGAAATGGATGCCTTGTTCTTTGGGCATTCCACCCCGTTGCATGAAGGTAAACAGAGAGATGGACCGATTATAGGCATCTTGAAGATAATCATGGGTGACGGCATTGATCACAATCAACGTCTTTATTCCCACAATGACTTCGATTAAGTTTAGGCTTTCTTCTTGTTCAAACACATGCGAGAGGACGAGGTGGTCCATCAAGGTCATATCGTAATAGAGCAACACCTCTTCTTTGCTAAAGGCATGAGAGTCTTTGACTTGAATTTCTAAACTCGAGAGGTAGCGCTGGTAGGCTGGAATGATCGTGGTAAAAATCACGGAAAAGCTGTGGCCTAATGAAGGATAGGTGGTCAAGAGCGGGGACAATTGTGGCGTTAGCGCTTGAATCATCTCCCGACTGGTCGACAGCTTGTGATCATCTAATGAATTCAAGAGGTCAATCAGCTGCTTTAACGAATCCCGCTGGGCGTCCGTCAAGGCTTGGTTAGTCAAACTGTTCCACATGAAATCTACAAAGAAACGAATTTTATTGACTGGAAAATCTTGATCGGTATCTTTGGCGTAGGTGGGAACAAGCTGGGTATAAAGTGTTGAAAGTTGTGATGCATCCATAGAAGGGAAATTTCTATTTTACGATACTGTGTATTGTATCCTGTTTTTCCGAATTTCGAAGCACACGAGTGCCACAATTCCAAAGAATGCGACACTAAGTAGCGAGACATTCAAATCGGAATAGAGTAACTGTGCCACTGCATCAATGAGTGATGCGATTGCACCCACAGAAAGTCCCAGCTTGAGCAGAGATTTTCTTGTAAAGCGAATTCCGACCAGTGGAGAGAACAGGGCGACAACGAAGAGATAGATGACGATCGCCAGTAGGGTCGAAAGCATCCCAGCTAGCCATAAGAACGGAAAACACAGAAGTAGTAAGAGTGTTGCACTCATAGGAAGTGCCGACAGGATCTCTTGGACGCGTCCTGCTAGCTCTTGTTTGGTAAAAGAAAAATTTTCATTGAGCACATCTTGATACGACATTGGCGAAGCTTCCATCCAGGCACCTTCAACGGGGTACCGTAGTTGTAATTCGGTTTCCCGGAGATTTAAGACAGCTAGTGTTTCTGAATCAAATGCCTGAACGAGTACCTGTGGTACCCCTTGATCCTGTAGTTTTTTGGGAGTCTTTAAGCGTAAAGGGAGCGAGGTATTCTCGATGACTAATTTGTTTTCCGCATACCGGAAGATTACCTCATCAGGGAGCTGATCAATGACACTTGGGATTTCTTCTTGTGCGAGGGTAATGAGGGGAGGCAGCGTTTGAAAACGAAGATCGATGGTATTAAATAGTACGGTTACTCCTGAGACGATTAGAAAGAAGACCACCGATGACAGAACAGGAGCACTTAGCTTTCCTAGGTAAAATTGTGGAGGGGTTAATGCAAATCGTAGTTGAGAGAAGAACCAAAAGTGTCGATACATACACCGTATCGTATCATGGCGACCGATCTTTCATTCTGTGCAGTTCCCTCTATAATAGGACTACATTA
>JAGOVC010000087.1 GCA_018060955.1 Candidatus Woesebacteria bacterium
ATAGTCTGTAATATTGTGAGGAAGTAATATGCCGTTAACAACAGAACAAGCAGAGTTTCTAAATAACAATTATCATAAGACTTTCAAAGCTCATAATAAACGAGCTCAAGCAGCAATCGAAGCATCACAGCGATTGGCTGAAATTGATACGGCAAGGTTTACAAATATTGCAGCTGCGAATTGGCATGGCGAGCTTGCGATTCAGGCAGCAACGTTTTGGAATAGTGCTGCGAAGAAAGCACCAACGTTGTCTGAAGCGTTATCAGCGATCGAACACAGTGCTCGATTACAGATCGAACACTTTCCTGTCGCTACTACAATTCAGGAAACACGACTACGAAAAGCCTACTTCGCGGAAGTATTTAATGGTCAGGATGATCCTTATATCCGGATGTTCCGTGAGTTTCGCAATTTAGTTAGCATGTTGATTATGCTAGGTACTGCTGAAGGATCAGAAGGGTCGCTGCTAGTACTCAATGAGCATCTTGAAAACATTCAATCTCTACTCCCCTCTGAAGGTGGTACCTTCATTCTTCAAATTGAGCGGGGTAATTTTTTACAGGCATCAAAAGCATTGATAGATTTTGTCTCCGACTACATCGCACGAAAAAAGAATAACCCAACTGAATTTAAAGCCGTCATCAAAAAATACCTACAGCGGTTTAAAGGAGTTCTTTTAAGAGAGAAGGCAGGGAATGTCTATGCCCATCTATCGTCATTGGCAACAAGTGGTGTTGAAGCCAAAACAATTTCGCCTAGTTTATTAGAGGAACTATTAAAACTTGAGTATATTGGATTCAGAGAGGATGTTGTTGGGTTTTCCTCTAAGCGGTTTTAGGTAGCAACGCTAGGATGTTCTGTGTTCCCTCAGTAAATTGTGCAGGAAGCTTCAGTGCGTTCCCAATCGCATGATCAATCCAACTTTTATCCCCATGACGTTCCAGTAAGCTCTCTAACTGTTTTTCTAACTCTCCTGGTAGTGCTCGCCTGGAAATCGAATGCTGTTCAAAGATATCGCGAATGTTATGTTCCCATTCTCCCCACGGTTCTAGGGTGAGAATAAAACAGCCTGCGGCAGCAGCATCGTACGCCATATCCCCAGATGGTTTTGTAATTACGCCATCTGCCCAAGGGAAACCATATTTGATCAAATATTCATTCGCCTGAACAACATGGGGAGAATACAAAATGCGTAAGGGAGATGACTCGTCATCCTTGGATCCTGTAGGGATCCCTTCCTGCTTGGCTACTCCATGCATCCGTTCACGAAAATCATCATGCACTCCCACATACACAATGAGTTGAATTCCGGACTCATTTCCACCGACAAGTTGCTCGCGAACTAGGGGAGAAAGGGACCGTACACAAGCCTCGATCTCTTCTTGATTGTTTCCAAGTCCTCCAGTGGTGATTAACAAGCGTAATTTACGGTGATGATGGGCTGTGATCGATTTTCGTTTTCGTGCTGCCACAATACGTGGATCGACAGGGGGACCCGTGACGATAACCCGCTTGGGGTCGACCTTTTTCTCTAGGACGTCAGCAAGTTCAAGAAACGAGGTCTTTGTATTGTCATCAAACACACAAAAGCGCATGGAAGGTAACTCTGCATGATCTAGATACTGTGGGCGCACATGAGGATCGGTGACGACTTGCACCACATGCTTTCCCATGCCTGCCAGGATTTTTCCAGTTTCGTAGTGAAATGAAAGGATCGGTGTCTGTACGTGCTCAAATAAGTACAAGAGTGGGGTAGTGATCGCCTTGGTGATGGGAAGCTTGTTACGTGCCTTTGTGTCAATAAAATCTTTGAGCATTTTTAGAATCTTGTGACGTGCCATCGCCTTACCCACTTCCTCGGTAAACTCAATCGTATTCCAGTCTTTGCTGGACACATAATTGGTGGGATCAACAAGCCAAGCTTTTTTTGGGTCCACTTCTTTTTTCCATACACCCATTGCTGCCGCCATTGCCATGGAATAATGGGCGCGAGAAAAGAGCACCTCTGGTCCATTTTCCCCAAAATAGTCACTTACACCATGAAACCTTGCTAACTCATCTCGAAAGCTGGCTGCTACTGTCACGATGGGAATTCGTGTTTTTTCTAATAACGCACGATCCTTTTTGAGTAAATGTAAATTTTCAGTGGAATTAAAGTCGAGAGCAGTGTCCATTAGTATCGAGCATAGCATGAGCGGAAGTGAGAAGGAAAGGTAGTCATTAGCTTGTGCTTTACTTCGGGTTATAAGGTATTCATATTAGAATAACAGATACTATGCATGACTCAAATCTTAGAAAAGAAATTGAGAGAAAACGCTTAGAAGGAATTAGTGCAGAAGAACTTGCTCAGATGTACTCTGTTCCTAGAGGGACGGTATATCAATGGGTTAGAAATCTAACTCTTTCTCGAGATGCTAGAGATCGCTTGGAAAGTAATAGCATTTTTGGAAGCAAAAAAGGTAGAGAGACCAGCCTAAAAAATAAACAGTTACAAGAACTGAAGATTAGGGAGACTGTAGTATCTGAACTTGCAACGATCCAGTTGCCGATATCAATGGGAAAACTACTTTGTGCATTTTTGTATTGGGCAGAAGGTGCAAAAGACAGAGAGTACCTTACTTTTATTAACTCTGATCCAAAAATGATTCAAACATTTTTATATCTCTTTCGACGCTTTTTTAATCTTGATGAGTCGAAGTTTAGAGTAATCGTTCATTTACATCTGTATCACAATCCTACAGAAGTACTTTCTTTTTGGACCACGACTACAAAAATACCGTTATCTCAATTCAACAAACCCTACTTAAAGAAGAATTCTGGTATCAATAAAAAAGATGGATACCAAGGCTGCATAAGTGTCCGATACTATGATGCCAAAATTGCCAAAGAGATATTCTGGCTATATACTACTTTCTCGAGCAATTTAGGGGCGTAGTTTAATGGTAGAATAGAGCTCTCCAAAAGCTTTGA
>JAGOVC010000029.1 GCA_018060955.1 Candidatus Woesebacteria bacterium
CCTTGCCGGTGGTGGTGGTACACGTCTGTGGCCCAAAAGTCGGGAAAAAACACCGAAACAATTTCTTCGCCTCTACTCTGAAAACACCTTGATGCAGGATACCTACCAACGTGCGTTGGAGTTTGTGGATCCAGAGCATGTCATTGTTGTATCGAACAAAGATTACGTCGAAGATGTCCGAGAGCAACTTCCAGATGTCCCAAAGGAAAACATCATTGGAGAACCGTCCAAACGCGAAACCGCTCCAGCAATGTTATTAGGAGCAATGGTTGCATTACACAAAGATCGCGATGCGATTGTGGTAAACCTCGCGTCGGATCACGTTGTCACCAATGCAAAAGAGTTTCAGCATGTGGTAAAAGCAGCAATTGAAGCAGCCAAGAGTGGAGAGTCCTTAGTCACGGTTGGAATTTTGCCAACATTCCCACACTCTGGGTTAGGGTATATCAAAATCGATGATGAAATTCGTCAGATCGACAAATTGCCTATCTTCCGCGTCTCTAATTTCACAGAGAAACCCAATATTGCCACTGCCAAGGCGTTCATTGCGACCGGTAAATATTTTTGGAATGCAAATAATTACGTTTGGAAATCGTCCGCCCTCATTGATGCATTTAAGAAATATAAGCCAGAGATGCTTGCTGTCATGCAGCCAATCTTAGAATCTTTGGATAGTGACCAGTTTTCTAGTGTGCTAGCCTCTGCCTATCAGCAAGTAGAAAAGATTTCCATTGACTATGCAATCAGTGAAAAAGCAGACAACCTCTTGCTGATTCCAGGAGACTTTGGCTGGAATGATATTGGTGACTGGAAAGTAGTCTATGATCTGCGAGAGAAAAATGAGGTAGGGAACGTCATGATGTGTGAGACTAAAAAGGGAGATTTAGTGTGTCACGACTCTCAAAACAATCTCGTTCACACGCATGATCGTCTCATTGCACTGGTCGGTATTTCCGATATGGTTGTGATTGATACTGGAGAGATTTTGTTAGTGATGCCAAAAGATAAATCACAGGATGTGAAAAAGGTCGTAGAAAAGATTAAAGAGGAAATGCCATCCTATCTCTAATTTCCAGTTGTTGTCTCTAGGCTTAGACTGATACAGTAAAGGTAACTTATGATTTCGTATGCCGAACAAAAACGCGCCCTCGATATAATCGTGGCTTTGGCGTTGATTCTTATTTTTTTTCCCGTTTGGATCATTATCCCAATTCTAATTAGGTTGGACTCGTCAGGACCAATTATCTTTACCCACAAGCGGGTGGGGAAGTACGGTAAACCAATTCATATCTATAAATTTCGCTCCATGGTGCAAGACGCAGATGAACTGTTACATTCAAAAAGCCCGAAACTATTAAAGGAGTTTAAAGACGGAGACTGGAAACTGATCAACGATCCTCGTATCACAAAGTTAGGGAAGATTCTTCGTTCGTTAACGATCGATGAATTTCCACAGGTACTAAATGTCCTCAAAGGCGAGATGAGTGTCGTTGGACCGCGAGCCTATGTTGCAAAGGAGCTTGAGGAACAACAAGAAAAGTATCCAGAAACAAAAGCCTTGATAAAAGATATCCTCTCGGTAAAACCAGGAATCACTGGGCCATGGCAAACTTCTGGACGTAATGAAGTACCCTTCAACATTCGGGCGAAAATGGATGCCGAGTACGCTAGACATGGAAGCCTCTGGCGTGATATCGTAATCCTTGCCAAAACCCCTCGGGCAATGATTTCCAAATGGTAAGGTCGTCCATTTGCTATACTGTTCTAATCTCAATTTATGGAACCAACTCAACATACCCCCGCCACACCAAAAGAAGACTTTGCTGCAACCTTTGCTTCCCATGCAAAAAAGACTCCTACGAAGCGAGTGAATCTTAAAAAGATGCGAAAGCCTCTACTCATTGTTTTGGGTGTTTTTGTTGTCTTGGGACTGATTGCAGGAATCGTTGGATTTTCACTGTACCAGCAGGTGCGTGCGATTAAAGCCGATGTCGATGAACTAAGTCTGACCGGTCGTGAAGCATACGATGCCATCAAAACACAAAACCTCCCCCTAGCTGGAGAAAAACTGACACAAGTAACTGAGAAAACAAAAAAAGTCGAAACGAAAGTTAAAGGATTTGCGTGGACCAAAGCACTTCCCATCGCTGGTGCCTACTACCGTGATAGTGAACATGGATTTGCAGCTGCCTATGCAGGACTTTCTGCAGCACAAAAAGCGGTCAAAGAAATTGAACCGTACGCAGATGTGTTGGGATTCAAAGGACAAGGATCATTTACAGGTGGATCTGCAGAACAGAGAATTGCAACTCTTCTCGAAACCCTCTCGAAGGTCTCTCCAGCAATCGATTCCATTGCAGGAGATCTAAAAACCGTCAATGATAACCTCTCAAAGATTGATGAGAAAAAGTATCCCGAATCTTTCCAAGGAAAAGAATTGCGACCGCGCATTGTAACAGCTAAGCAAGTCAGTAAAGATGCCTACACCTTCTTGTCTGAAAACCGACAAGCAGTCGAACTGTTGCCAGAAGCAGCCGGTTCTACGAAACGCCGAAAATACTTAGTCATCTTCCAAAACAGTGGTGAATTACGTCCCACTGGTGGATTTATGACCGCTTATGCTGTAATCAATGTAGACAAGGGCAAGGTGGAGCCAGAAGCATCTGGAGATATTTACGACCTAGACCAGCGTTTCACTAACAAACCTGCTATTCCCGCCATCCTAAAGCATTTCCTGACAACCGAATCACGTTGGAACTTACGTGACATGAACTTGTCCCCAGACTATAAAGAATCCATGACGACCTTTAATCAGTACTATCAAACAATTAAGGGACAAAAAGCAGAATTTGATGGAATCATTGCCGTGGATACTCATTTCTTGGAGAGTCTCTTAAGTGTCTTAGGACCAGTTGAAGTTCCAGGATATGGCACTTTCACCGCAGAAACCGATAAGCGCTGTGACTGTCCACAAATCATCTATGCACTCTCAGAGATTATTGATCGCCCAACCCCTTATATCCGTGAAAACAGAAAAGGAATTTTGGGACCAATGATGGCTTCCATTCTGCGAAAATCCTATAGTGCTCCGAAAAACTTGTGGCCAGCACTATTTCAGACCTTCTGGAAAGATATTGAAGGAAAGCATGTTCAACTCTATTTCTTAGATCCAAAACTGCAAGCAGCTGCGGAAACAATCAATGCTGCAGGACGTGTAAAAGCGGCACCAGAGGGAAGTGACTATTTCTTATTGGTCGATACCAATCTTGCTGGTGCAAAGTCAAACTTCTTTGTCCAAAGCGAAGCGCTACATGTCATTGATGTTCCGGTGGATGGAAAAGTTCAACACACCGTGACAGTCATGTATAAAAACCCGTTCAAGTCGAGCAACTGTAATCTAGAAGCAGGACAGCTGTGTCTCAATGGTGTACTACAAAATTGGAGTCGAGTGTATTTGCCAACCGGTGCAACCTTGGTCTCTTCACGTGGGTTTGATGAAGGTAGCGTGAAACAATCGGAAGAGCTTGGTCACGCAATGGTTGAAGGAACCTTTAAGTTACAGCCGCTTTCACAAGCTAAAATCGAGCTGGTGTACACCGTTCCTTATTCCAACAATAGTAACTACGTCATTACATTCCAGAAGCAGGGTGGAACAGAAGATATTAAACACATTGTCGAAGTCAACGGGGAGGAACATGAAGTACTCCTGGATAAAGACAAGACTGTTTCTTTTACCTGGTAATCGACACCAATCGGTCGTATATCCGTACCAGTATGCATAGCTTTTCAAGTAGCGGAATTATTCTCAAGCGATCTGATATCGGGGAAATGGACCGAGTGGTCACTGTGTTTACAAAGGACTATGGCAAGTTAACAACGATTGCCAAAGGGTGTCGAAAGATGACGTCGTCCAAACTTTCTGCGCTCGAACCCGGTACCTTTTCCAAAATTCACCTCATCAAGACGCATTCCATGCCGATCCTAACCCAAGCATCGATCATCAATGATTTTGCCGGGAGTCGATTTGATTTGACTTCGTTTCGTAAGGTGTTTGAAATTCTAGAAATTGTTGACTCACTGCTTGTCGATGAGGATGACCAACCATTCGTCTTTGAAAAAACTCTTGAAATGCTAACGCATTTGCATACCCAAACTCCTGCCAACGCAAGCTTCATTCGGACTCGACTGTCTCAAATTATTGAATCGTTGGGATTTTCTCATCAAGCAGAGGTAGATATTCAAAAACCGGTTAAAGACTTGGTGGAGGAAATTACCCAGCGCAAACTAAAGGCGTATGCCTACTTAAACCTGTAAAACAAGAACTTACTGAAGAGCGACATATTCTAGAGAAACAGGAATTCCATCGACAATGGAAGGTTGGAGAACATGCAGGAATGATTCAGGATCCGAAAACTGATCATATTCACCAGGTCCACCCAGATAAGGACTGATAGGGGGGTAAAACATCATTTGCCCATATGCACGTTCAGTTCCCAGTGAATCCTGTGTCGCTCGACTTTCAATAACATTCCTCTTATCTTCAACGCTGCCAATTCCCATTGAAACGAATCCGACTTCGGGATGTAATGAGGATTCTACGGGGGAGTCACTCTCACTGTTTTGTGTATTCAAGTACCCGTCACTTGGTGTAACTCCAACATCATAGACCCAAAAGCGACCCGTCATCCCTGAAAGACGCGCTGTTACAAATAAATTATTAATATCCGCATAGGTTAATGGTGTACCACCTAAACCTTGGGTGCCAGGTAATTCTGGATCAATACTTAACCCTATCGCGCCCATTCGATTGCGAACCGAGTCTGAAAGATACGCATGGGTTGGACCAAAAAAATCAGTGATAAACTGCTGAATATTGTCGACTTGCCAGTTTTCAGGGACACGAATATCGATCGTAAATTCCACTTGTTTTCCTTCTTGATGTGCGCGGTCAACTATTGCATTAATGAAATCTTCAGTGTCCCCAATTCCATTTCCACTCTGATCATAGTTTGCGATCAGACCATCGCTATTCACGAAGGTTAAATCGACATGCATTAGCATTTCTCCTTCTTGCCCAAGGATGGATTCAACCATCTGATGTCGATTAAATACCCGGTTTACCATACCTTCGATGGTAGTGATTTCAGTGTCTTCTGGCCCATTGCGGAAGCCAAATCCATTCGACGCATAATTGCCGTAGTGCCAAACTTTTTGTGGTATTTGGGGAACGGTTACAGTTTCAGGAGAGTTATCCGTCTCAAAAAATTCTCTTGCCCTTGCTTGAAAATTTCGAAATGCAGGAATATTTACGCGAAGTACCTGTCCATCTACGGGGACTGGGATGAGTTTAATTTCCTGTATCGAGAGATATGCGTTCTGATTTCCAGTATTGCGAGGATTAATAAACATTGCTGTCCCATTCTCATCGTGGGAGAAGACATAGACTTCGTACTGATTTGGGAAAACAAGAACATCACCGGGCATGTAAAAATGTTGGTCCAGCAACTCAGGGGTTACATACTCTGAAAATTCAGGAAAGATTGTTGATTCAGATAAATAGCGAAACTGCTTCTGATAATCTGATTCAGGAAAAGGGTCCAGTGGACGGAAATGATATCCATCAAGTGTTCCAGCTACCTCCGCTGTTATCACTCCCCATTCAGCAAAAAGGTCTCCCATATATTCACTAGAATTTCTCTCGCTTGCCGGTAACTGTCTGTACGACTCCCAGACAGTTGAAGTTGCCGATGAAACTCCACCGGTATTGATATCAGCGATGTTGACAGTTCGAATAGTTTCAGCATCTCGAAGTCCGCCGTTGGTTGCTTGGGACAAAATCCGAATTGCATCACTTTGGCGAGGGAGAGGTGGACCATCAACAGTTCGCTGATCAGCTTGAACTGCCTCAGCAGCTCCGGCGATTAGTCCGGCAGAAACTGCAACTCTTGAAATAAATCGTTGTAGTGAGTCCATTTTTGACATAGCAGTAAACATGTTGATAAGAAACTTGAGTATGCATATTTTAACTTGGTTTACGCACAACTAGCAAACTTGATTAATGCATCTCACCAATGCCACTATGAGCTTAGCCTCTAATTTTGTAATCGTTGTTCGTGTGTTACAATTCAAAAGAAGCGATGATCGCCTTTGGCAAGCAGGAGCTTTGAAAGTAAAAAGAGGATGTAAGTGGGATAGAAAGTCACACTTAATCAAGTAGGGTGGAACCGCGACTTTAAATTTTAAGGCCGTCCCTATACAACAAAAGATGTTGTGTAGAGGCGGTTTTTTTGTAACTATATATGGTAAAAAGGGGAAACTATGGCAACTTTTGATGACATTGTCGCTCTCATGAAGCGTCGAGGATTTGTGTATCCTGGATCCGAGATTTATGGTGGATTAGCAAATACCTATGACTACGGACCAGCGGGAGCAGAACTGTTGCGCAACATCAAAAACGTATGGTGGACTGAGTTTGTGCACAAACGTCTGGATATGGTGGGAATCGATGCAAGTTTAATTTCCCATCACGGGGTTTGGGATGCATCGGGACACACCTCTGGATTTTCCGATGCGTTAATTGACTGCAAAAAGTGCAAACGACGGATGCGAGCAGATCATCTGGCTGAAGACTTTTTAGAAAATGTGGATGAGAAGGTATTATCGGAAAAGAAACTGATCAAAGTTGGAGATAATCCCCAGCGCGACTTAACTAGCAAGAAAGTAGAAGGGTTCTTGCCAGAGGAGTTTGATGCCATTATTAAGCAATTTTCGATTCCATGTCCCAACTGTAAAGCGTTCGAGTGGACACCAGTTCGAAAATTCAACTTATTATTCCCGGTAAAGCTTGGAATTGTTGAAGGGGATCAAAGTTTAGCCTACCTTCGAGGAGAGACAGCCCAAGGAATGTTTATTAACTTTAAAAATGTGCTCGATAGTACTCGAGTGAAACTTCCGTTTGGAATTGCCCAAGTCGGAAAATCATTCCGTAATGAGATCACTCTAGGAAATTCGGTATTCCGAACGATTGAATTTGAACAAGGAGAAATTGAATATTTCTTTGATCCAAAAAAGTCCAATTGGGAAACACTCTTTGAAGACTGGAAGAAAGCGATGTGGGAGTTCGTGACAGAGCGCCTCGGAGTGAAACAGGAGAATTTACGCTGGCGCGAACATAGTGATGAAGAACGCTCGTTTTATTCCACACGAACAGAAGATTTGGAATACAAGTATGCATTTGGATTCAAAGAGCTCTGGGGACTTGCCTATCGAACCAACTATGACTTGTCGCAACACATCAAGCATAGTGGAAAAGATTTATCCGTACTCGATCCACAAACCAATGAACGCATTGTCCCGCACGCCATCGAACCAGCAGTAGGAATCAACCGTTTATTCTTAATGGTTCTCTCCGATGCGTATTGGGTAGATGAGGAAAAGAAGCGCACCGTCTTACGTCTAGCAAAGAACTTGGCTCCGTATAAGGCTGCGGTGTTCCCCTTAGTCTCCAACAAAGAAGAGATCGTCTCCAAAGCCAAGGAAGTCTACGCACTTCTGGCGGAATCGATGCGTACTGCTTGGGATGATCGAGGAAATATTGGAAAACGCTATCTCTCACAAGATGAGATTGGAACCCCGGCATGCATCACCGTTGATTATCAAACCTTAGAAGATCAAACTGTGACGGTTCGAGATCGCGACAGCGCCGAACAGAAGCGGGTTGCCATCGCACAGCTGATTGGTATACTGTCCTAAAGCAAGTTTGTGAAGGATTCCCGTATGAAAAAAGCCTTTCTCGTTTTGAGTATCGTCTGTATCACTGGTTTTGCGTTTGCGGGTTGTCGAAAGAAAACTGCGGAACCTCAAGCAGTCGCTCCCACACCCAAGCCGCGAAAGGTCGATAAAGACGTGAACAAAGAGCCATTGGAAAATCGCCCATTCGTTCGTTTGTCTCCCCGCCAGGATGGTAAAGCAATTGATTTCACCATCGTAGAGGTGAAGAAGCAGGCAGCGGATTTGGAATATGAGATTGAATATAGTGCAGGTGAACTCATTCAAGGTGCCTTTGGAACGGTCGACAGTCTATCATCACTCCCTCTAAAGAAAGAAATCTTACTTGGTAGCTGTTCGAGTGGAGGAAAGTGTACTTATAATACGAATGTTTCCGGGGGAAATCTGTCACTTCGTTTTGGAAACCCTGACTATAACTTAAAGAGCGAATGGTCCTATAAAGAAAAAGCGATGAAGGAGAAGGTGTTTAGTTCCCGTGACGCGAAATTTACGCTCGATGTGTCCAAAGCAAAGAGTACCGCGGACTATATTATTGTCCATGCCGCACCAGGATACCCGGGAAAGATCGAGAAGACCATCGTAGCAGGTCCGTATATCATCGCTCCAGCAGAGCAGATCAAGGGAAATGTCACCGTAACGGTTCGACTTCCATTAGATCAAGATTCCGGAACCATTCTTGCATGGGACGGTACCGCTTGGAAGGAATGGCAAACAAAAACGACCGATCGAGTATCGACTGCGACGGGTCCAATGGCTGAAGTGTTCGTCGTTGTGAAAAAATAACCGTTACTGGCGATTTCCATCACGTGTTGTACTGACAAAGAGTCCGTCTGCAATGAATACTTGGATCTGCAGCCAATCCTCAATTGTTGGAACCATGGTTTGCATTGACTCATCCGGTTGCATGTGATCCCAGGAATGACTCAACCCATACAAATGCGCTGGAAACTGATCAGCTGTCAATACACCAGGTATCCAAAGATGCGTGTTTGCCTCCAAGTGTAATCCCCCTTCCGTTACCATTTCACTCGGAACAACATAATAGCTTCCCATTTGTTCTGACATAGTTTGTATCTCCAATCCACTCTGAGTATAGCGAGGTACTCCTAATTCAGTTGTGAGGACTCTCACGTTTCCTGAACATGTAACGTGTACACTCCTTTTCGTATTTTCTTCTCCCTTGACTCTTGAGGCTTTAATCTTTATAACCAATTACATACCAGAAAGTGGGAGAAAGTGGGAAATAGGCCTAGTATGTATATTGGAAAGTATTATCACCGGATTGATGAAAAAAACCGCGTGAGCTTTCCCACAAAACTACGAGAACAAATCTCCACGAACGCAATCATTACTCGTGGACTAGATGGTTGTTTATCGATCTTTGACCAAGAAACATGGGAAAAGAGACTTGGACAACTACGCGCATTAGCGGAAACGAAGAAAGCTAACCGGGAATACGTGCGCTATTTGACAAACGACGCAGCCATAGTGGAAGTGGATGGCCAAGGAAGATTGAAGTTATCGGAGGAATTAAAAGAAATCGGTGGATTCCAAAAGGATATCGTCTTTGTAGGTTCACTAGATCACATCGAGATCTGGGATCAGGAACGATACCACTCCTACATGGAACGCGTGAGTGACACCATTGAAGACGTTATCGAGGGGATACCGGAATTGTAATAAGGCTACAACTGACCTGTAGCAATAAAAAGAGTCATGAAGTGGGGATTACGATAAACAGTGTTTGTTTAATTTTGTCCTTTCTTCATGGTTCTTGAGTGAAAGAGTAATCATGGAAGACACACATCTATCTGTTCTAGTTGCCGAATCCATTCAATATTTGGATGTACGGCCAGGCAAATGGTATATCGATGCGACATTTGGAAGAGGAGGACACAGCAAAGAGATCCTTAGTCGCGGTGGGAATGTGATTGCCATTGATTGTGACGATCAAGCAATTGGATATGGATTTCGGATGTTCGTGAAAGAAACAGAGACAGGGAAGGTCAAACTCGTACACGAAAATTTTGACCGGATAGGAGAAGTCGTACATAAGCTGGAACCAGAGGTTGCAGCAAACATCTATGGGGTACTAGCAGACTTTGGGGTTTCTAGCCCGCAGCTGGATCTAGCAGAGCGAGGGTTCTCTTTCGAGAAAGAAGCAGTCCTCGACATGCGGATGGACAAACGATTAGGAGTATTAGCAAAAGATTTAGTCAATGCATTGGGGAAAAAGGAGCTAGAACACATTATTAGAGAGATTGGTGGAGATCACCATGCACGAATTATTGCAGAAGCAATTCTGCAGGCACGTGCACGACAACCGATCGAAACCACAACGCAATTGGCTGCGATTGTAGAAAAAGTGGTCCATCGTGAAGGGCGACTACATCCAGCGACAAAGCTGTTTATGGCGTTGCGCATCGTGGTGAATGATGAACTGGGAAGTATCCAACGGTTTCTACCCGACGCATTTAATGCGTTAGTGACCAATGGAGTGTTAGTAACGATCAGCTTCCATGAAGGAGAAGACCGATTGGTAAAGCAGTTTATGAAGGAGAAAGAGGCGCAAGGAGTAGCAACCCTGCTTACTAAAAAACCTGTAGAGCCGAGTGAAGAGGAACTAGATAGGAATCCTCGTAGTCGAAGTGCAAAGTTACGCGCAGTTTTGAAAAAGTAATCATGATACAACGCAATACCAAACCAGTAATCACCCCCAACAAAAAGAATCTACTTCTAGGTATTCCTCTAGCTTTCTTTTTATTCTCAGTACTGTTTAATATCATGGCAACGGCATCAGTGAGTACCGTGGGTGGTGAGATTCATGCACTGGATATGAAACGCATCGCGCTAAAGAAACAAAATGATGCGTATGAAATTCAAATTGCTACCTCACAGTCCTTGCAGTTTGTAAAAGAAGAGGCAGTAACCCTAGGGTATATTCCAATTCAATCTATTGTCGCCGTTGACACTGCCATGAGCAGTCAAAGCTTACAGGCGAAACGATGAATCAACGATTTTTTGGTCTCTTTTTATTTTTCCTAATTTGGTTTGCTGCCATCGGAGCACGACTGTATTATTGGCAAGGCATTAAAGC
>JAGOVC010000030.1 GCA_018060955.1 Candidatus Woesebacteria bacterium
CTTTTTGGTGTTTCTACCGTGTTTGCTCAGGGTGTGTGTAACCAACGCTGTGATGTGGATCAAGACTGTGGACAAGGCTACCGCTGTTATGTCGGAGTCTGTCGACTGCAAAGTTGTCCTGCCAGTAATACCTGTGCCTGTGCTGGAAAACCAACCGCGACTCCATCTCCAGTTCCTACCGCTCCCTTAATAACGCGACCAACTGCTGTTCCTACGCAGACTCCAACACCCACGCCTACGGCAACCCCGAAACCGACTGCGACCCCCACGCCGACTCCCTCACCAACGCCAAAACCAACCGCAACCGTGTTGCCAAGTACATCAAGTGCGGCTTTAAAACAGAGTCCAAAAACAGGTTTTGGAGCACTGGAATTACTAGTGGTCTCATTCTTCCTCTTTATTATTGGAAATGTTCTCGCCCATAAAAACCTTTTGTTAACTGTCAATAAAACATCTGCCTTTGAGATGTCAGAAAAACGACAGCAACAAAAGCGCGAAACAATCAACCTCTAGAGAATTGCTTTTCCTCTTGACAATAAATTAGCACTCCTATATATTCAGTGCTAAGATGATTGATCTTACCTCAAGACAAGTTCAAATTCTGCGCTCTGTTGTCGAAGAGTATATTAATACTGCTGAACCCGTAGGGTCGGATACAATTGACCGCAAATTTAACCTTGGTGTTTCTCCAGCTACCATTCGTAACGAAATGGTCTATTTAACGAAGAATGGGTATCTAAAACAACCCCATACTTCTGCGGGACGTGTCCCAACCTCATTAGCAATCAAAATCTATGTCCGTGACTTAATGCGCGAAAAAGATCTTTCCGTTGCAGAAGAGGTGACATTTAAGGAACGTATTTGGCAAAAACGAAGCCAAATGACCCAGTTATTGCAAGAATCCACCCGAATGTTGGCTCAACGGGCGCATGCGGTGGGTATTGCCGTCACGGACGATAAGCAGATCTTTATTTCTGGGTCGTCACAGCTTCTTTCAATGCCAGAATTCTTTGATATTGATTCCATGCGAGCTGTGCTTAATTTACTTGACGAAGTAAGTGCCTTAGAAGAAATCTTTGAGCGATTTTCTGGTGAACAATCTGTGCGTGTAGTCCTGGGAGAAGAGTTAGGAAGTAATTTTTTAGACTCTGTGGGCTTCATCTTTACTGATTTTCAGGCAGCAGGTCACCACTGCTGGATAGGTTTGATTGGAAGTAGTCGATTTGACTATCCTTACGTCGTTCCAATGATGCGTTATTGCAAAAGTTGCATTGTGGAAGTCGTGGGAGAGTAATGCAGTATACAAAGGAGAAGTATGCCGGATAGTAAGAAAAAGAAACATGAACAGGACGATCAAGTAGAGACGCAGGATGTGGCTGGTTCACAGCCAGATGGTGATTTGGAAAACGAAGAACTTCTTGGACAATTGGCTGCACTGGAAGTAAAAGCACAATTGTCTGAAGAAAAATACAAACGTGCGTTGGCAGATTATCAAAATTTGGAACGACACATGGCTGAGGCGAATCTGCGAATGGTAAAGCTGGCAACCAAAGAGTTTGTGGAAAGTTTAGTTGGACCCTATGTTCACCTAAAAATGGCAGCCTCGCATCTGCATGATAAAGGATTGGAAATGGTCTTACGACAGTTCCAACAAGTGTTTGAAGTTCAAGGTCTTGAAGAAATAAACCCTGTCGATCAAGAGTTTGATGCGGAGACGATGGAAGCAATCGAAACGAAAGAGGGAAAAGAAAATGTAGTGCTAGAAGTTGCCCAAGAAGGGTATCGCTTAAACGGAATTGTGATTAAACCTGCAAAAGTAGTTGTTGGGAAATCACATTAATTTAAAATTACTGTATCCAATGAAGGAGGAAGTATGGGAAAAATAATCGGTATTGATTTAGGAACCACGAATAGTGCTGTTGCCGTCATGATGGGTGGCAAACCCAAAGTGATTCCAACGGCAGAAGGAACGAATACGTTTCCTTCAATCGTGGATCCAACATCACGAACCGTCGGGGCAACCGCCAAACGACAGATGATCTTAAAAAGTGACAAGATCATAAACTCAGTAAAACGCTTAATGGGACGAAAGTTTTCTGACCCGGAAGTGAAAAAGACACTCGAACACGTCTCCTATAAGATCGTTGCTGGCAAAGACAACATGGCTGTGGTGCAGGTAGATGGAAAAGACTATACGCCACAAGAGATTTCAGCAATGACGTTAGGAAAGGCGAAAGCGGATGCCGAAAGCTTCTTGGGTGAAAAAGTAACCCAAGCTGTGATCACTGTTCCTGCCTATTTTGATGATGCGCAACGTCAAGCAACCAAACAAGCGGGTGAAATTGCAGGCTTGAAAGTCGAGCGTATTCTAAACGAACCGACAGCAGCCGCACTGGCATATGGCTTAGATCAAAAGAAAGCTGGGTTGATTGCTGTGTACGATCTTGGAGGAGGCACTTTTGATATCTCGATTCTTGAGATTGGTGACGGTGTGTTTGAAGTGAAGTCTACCAACGGGAATACGTTCTTGGGTGGAGATGACTTTGATGGTCGAATCATTGACTGGATCGTTACTGAATTTAAGAAAGAAAGTTCTGTTGATTTGAAGAAAGACAAACAAGCTTTGCAGCGTGTCAAAGATGCCGCAGAAAAAGCAAAAATTGAGCTGTCATCAACACAAACCTCAGAAATCAATCTGCCGTTCATTACCCAAGGTGCCGATGGTCCGTTACATTTGACCATGACGTTAACTCGAGCCAAGCTTGAAGAGCTTGTCGATGACCTCATTTCTGGTTCCTTTAAACCAGTGGAACAAGCACTCAAAGATGCGGACGTGAAAAAGAGTGAAATTTCTGAAGTCGTGTTAGTGGGTGGAATGACCCGAATGCCAAAGATTCAATCTGAAGTAGAGAAATTCTTTGGAAAAGAACCGCATAAAGGTGTGAACCCTGATGAAGTCGTTGCTGTGGGAGCAGCAGTACAAGCAGGTGTTATTACCGGAGATGTCAAAGACGTCGTACTCTTGGATGTGACACCGCTAACCTTAGGGTTAGAGACATTAGGTGGAGTTCGAACTCCGCTCATTCCACGAAACACCACCATTCCAACAAGCAAATCACAAGTGTTTAGTACTGCAGCGGATAATCAGACACAAGTGGAAATTAATGTGTTGCAAGGTGAACGCGAAATGGCGACCGATAACAAATCCTTAGGTAGATTTATCTTGGATGGAATCCCACCAGCACCACGTGGCGTACCTCAAGTGGAAGTTATCTTTGACATTGATACGAGTGGAATTCTCCACGTAACAGCCAAAGATAAGACCAGTGGGAAAGAGCAAAAGATCACGATTCAAAATTCTACAAACCTTTCGGAAGCAGAAGTCGAAAAGATGGTGAACGAAGCCGAAAAGCATCGTGAAGAAGATGAGAAAAAGAAAAAGCTCATTGAAGCACGAAACCAAGCGGAACATACCGTGTTTGAGCTACGAAAGCAACTCAAAGACTATGGAGCTCACCTCTCTGATACTGATAAAGAAGGTATTGAAAAGAACGTGAATGCGCTCGAAGAGCTTGCGAAAAAAGAAGACGCCACTGAAGAAGAATTAAAAAAGGCGATGGATGAGACCCTCCAGTCGGCACAAAAAATTGGTGAGGCCATGCAAAAAGCACAAGCTGCAAACGCCCAGACAGCTGGAACTCAGCCTGGTGCAACCGACACACCAAAGGAAGAAACGAAGACTGGCGATGCCGAAGAAGGTGAAGTAGTTAAAGAATAATGGTACTTGAATTGGGGCTAGAAGAAATTCTAGCCCTTATCTATGGAAAGGAATAATTAGTATGGCGAAATCATCGATTCGAGCGGAACTGGTGGCACTTGCAGACTATGCAATGACTGCAGAGGACAAAAAGCTTTCAGTCATTGGCATTTTTGATAAATTATTTGTCCGATCCTTTCCCAGTAGTCACGCTAGGATGTCCTTCGTGGTTACGTTTGTTGGTGAAGCAGGGAAAGAAGAAAAGCTGAAATTAAAAATAGTTAGTCCGGCTGATAAAGAGGATTTTAATGCCGACGTGAATATCAATTTTGGTGACAATGGACGATTTAATTTCATCAGCAATTTTGAAGGATTTCCTTTTAACGAGGCTGGAACCTATCGTTTCATTTTTGAACTAGATGGTAAAGAAATTGTTTCCTACGGTTTAGACGTTATCCTGGTCAAAGAGGAAGGTGCCACTGCTGCAAAAGCAAACTAGCTTTTGATAGTCTTCATCATTTTGTATGGCATCCAATCGCAACTTTTACGATGTGTTAGGAGTATCCAAGACGGCCACTGCAGCTGAGATTAAGTCTGCTTATCGGAAAATGGCACTGCAATTTCATCCCGATCGCAACAAAGAAAAAGATGCAGAATCGAAGTTTAAGGAAATCAACGAGGCGTACGAAGTCTTGTCGGATGAAAAGAAACGGCAAACCTACGATCAATATGGTCATGCTGCCTTTACGCAGGGCAATATGGGGAGTGCGCAAGGAAATCCATACGCTGGAGGGTTTGGTCAACAGGGACCCTTTAGTTACTCGTACACCGGCAGAGGAGGGCAAAACCCTTTTGACGGATATGATTTTGGTGGATTTTCGGATCCCTTTGATATTTTCGAGAGCTTTTTTGGAGGAGGTTTTTCTCGTCAAGCTCGTAAACCGCTCTACGAATTGGAAATTGATTTCATGGACGCGGTGAATGGTGCAACCAAAGAGGTAGCCATTGATGGAAAAAAACGGACGATAAAGATCCCCCCCGGAGCAGATTCTGGAACCCGAATACGGTATCAGGAGTTTGATGTTCGAGTCTTAGTGCGCGCCCATGCACAGTTTAAGCGGGAGGCCGATGATATTCATGTGGACCTACCGGTCCCATTTTATCGCGCCATTTTGGGTGGTGAGATTTCTGTACCGACATTGGACGGCTCATTAACCTTGAAATTACGTCCAGGAACCCAACCAAATTCTATGATTCGCCTTCGAGAGTACGGTGTTACACACCTGTCTGGCAGAGGGAAGGGGGATCAGTATGTTCGCATTGTGATTACAATGCCGGAAAAACTGAGCAAAGAGGAGCGAAAAGCCCTTGAGGTCTTTGAGTCCTAACTCCAGAGATTAGACACTTGATTTTTCGCTAATCCTTGTTAAGATACTTTTTATGTTCTAGACAACCTTAAAGTTTTGGGATTGCTCATGAAAATGACTCCAGCAACCTGGAGTTTTTTTGTCTTCTAGAACATTAGCTCTTTACGAATACATAAGATCAACTATAATAATCTTTCTCCTAAAGCTTTTAGGTGAATTGTGAAGTGTTGAAGTTGTTATGTTCTTGTCAGTTCAAGGACTGGCAGGAAACTAGCAACTTTTTTGTTGGCTCTTTAACAAGTAAATATAAATGACAAACACGATAACCGTTTTCATCGTGGTACAAGAATGTTTATCCGTAACGGATGGGCTGTACCGCGAACGAAAATTTCGTGTGTACAGCATTTAAAATCCGTTTATTTCTTTATAAGTTGAAAATACTTTTCAAAAATTTTTTCTAAGAGTTTGATCCTGGCTCAGGATGAACGCTGGCGGTGTGCCTTAAGCATGCAAGTCGAGCGGAATTTGTAGCAATACAAGTTCAGCGGCAGACGGGTGAGTAACACGTAGGAATCTACCGTAAAGTGGGGAATAGCCATCCGAAAGGATGGGTAATACCGCATGTGGTCGTAAGACTAAAGTCGCAAGACGCTTTATGAGGAGCCTGCGTCCTATCAGCTAGTTGGCGGGGTAAAAGCCCACCAAGGCTACGACGGGTAGCCGATGTGAGAGCATGATCGGTCACAAGGTAACTGAGACACGGTGCCTACACCTACGGGTGGCAGCAACTGGGAATCTTGCGCAATGGGCGAAAGCCTGACGCAGCGACACCGCGTGTGGGAAGAAGGCCTTCGGGTTGTAAACCACTGTGGAGAGGGAACAAAAAAATGAGGGTACCTCTCTAGAAAGTACTTGCTAACTACGTGCCAGAAGCCTCGGTAATACGTAGAGTACAAGCGTTATCCGGATTTATTGGGCGTAAAGCGTCTCGCAGGTGGAAATGTGCGTGGTGGGTGTAATCCTTGGGCTCAACTCAAGAACCGCTCATCATACGGCATTTCTGGAGTTTGTTGGAGGGAACTGGAATTCTTCATGGAGGGGTGAAATCCGTAGATATGAAGAGGAACGCCAAGGGCGAAGGCAAGTTCCTACGACAATACTGACACTCATGAACGACAGCTAGGGGAGCAAAAGGGATTAGAGACCCCTGTAGTCCTAGCCGTAAACTTTGGACACTAGCTGGACCCATTATATGGGTTTGGCGTAAGTTAACACGTTAAGTGTCCCGCCTGGGGAGTACGGCCGCAAGGCTAAAACTTAAAGGAATTGACGGGGGAGCGCACAACCAGTGGAGCATGTGGTTTAATTCGAGACGAAGCGAAAGACCTTACCCAGGCTTGACATGTACCTGCACGGTCTAGGAAACTAGTCCTTCTTCGAGAGTGGTACACAGGTGATGCATGGCTGTCGTCAGCTCGTGTCGTGAGATGTCCACTTAAGTGTGGTAACGAGCGCAACCCCTACTGCAAGTTGTATATCTTGCGGGACTGCCTATCATCAAGATGGGAGGAAGGAGGGGATGACGTCAAGTCAGCACGTCCCTTACGTCTGGGGCAACACACATCCTACAATGGCATGAACAACGGGTCGCGACGGGGTAACCCTGAGCTAATCCTTATAAATCATGCCTCAGTTCAGATCGAGGTCTGCAACCCGACCTCGTGAAGCCGGAATTGGTAGTAATCGCAAATCAGCAGGTTGCGGTGAATACGTTCTCGCTCCTTGTACACACTGCCCGTCAAATGAGCAAAGTTGGCAACGCCCGAAGCGGATGATCCCAACTCGTAAGAGAGGGACGCCACTACGGCGAGGTCAGCGATGAGCGTTAAGTCGTAACAAGGTATCCGTACTGGAAGGTGCGGATGGATCACCTCCTTTCTAAGGAGTGACATCGGTAACAGCCTCACGCTTGTTTCCGTCCCATGTAGCAATACAGGGAGAAATCACTCAAGACCCATGAACATGTGTCTGGGCCGGTGTTAAGCTTTTATAAAGCATAATTGCCGAAATACTCTAGAATACGCGATAGCATTTGCGTACCACGATGAAAGCGGTTTGTCAGTAAAAAACCCACGAGAAGTGGGTTTTTTAGTATCTTGAGCTCTAATAACCTCTGGCTGCCTGCGTACTTCTGGCAAAACAGGTAATGAGTGCAAGCGAGTAAATAGTTGCTACAAACTAGAATTTAATGATTCCTAATCCAATTAAACCTTGGATAATTAGCCAGAAAGCGATGAAGTAGTTTAGAAGTTTTGGCCAGATAAGGATTCCGACCCCGATAAGTAGACTGAGCATAGCGTTGGAAAGTTGAATCGTCATAGGATCCTTTCAATTTGTAATCGTAATAGGAGTATATCCTACCAGAGGATAACGAAGTGTAAGATAACCGCAAGAATATGGGAAAGTGGGTGATCTTGGAATCGGACCAAGGACCTCAGTCTTATCAGGACTGCGCTCTAACCATCTGAGCTAATCACCCGGCTAAGATATGCATTTTACCATATTTATTTTGGGGAAAACTAGGGAGCATTCTGTCGAGATTCCCTCTTGCGGCAGATTGGAATTTTGGTATACTAGGTTTTCCTTAAGTGAAGGACAGTTTTAGAAGGAGTTCATGCAAAGTCTCATGACTACAAATATCAACAGTTTGGTGGGGAGGAACATGTAGCTCCCACGGATATTTGTCGGCATGCAGAGTTTTGTACTTCTCCCCTAAAGAGAAGTTTTTTGTTTCTTTTACATACGAAAAGTTTTGATTCGAGCCACCGGGCCCGTAGTTCACCTGGTAGAACGCTTCATTTGCAATGAAGAGGTAAGCGGTTCGAGTCCGCTCGGGTCCACCAGTTAGAGCTTAGTGAATGAAGAATTTTTCTTTATTCACTAGTCGCTAACATGCGCCTAGCAAGTTTGCTCATTTACAAGTGAAGAGAAAATTGTAGTGTCAGTTTGTACAAGCAATTGTACAAACACACCTACACGTGTCTTTTTTGATAACGTGTAGGTCGCATCAAACACCTTGTTGTAAAAAACAAGGTTCTACAAAGTGTCATTTCATACCGCCAACAAAGTGTGAATTAAAGCAGGTAGTGGATGCCTTGGTTTCTTTGGCCGACGAAGGACGCACATGACCGCGAAAGTCATCGGGGAGCTGCCATGAAGCTTCGATCCGATGGTGTCCGAATGGGGCAACCCGTTTCCGTTTTACGGAATCATCCTTTATTTTTAATAAAGGGGGGGAACGCGCCGAACTGAAATATCTAAGTAAGCGCTGGAATATAAATCGTAAGAGATTCCCTGAGTAAGCGACGAGCGAAAAGGGAACAGGCTAAACCCAGATTTATCTGGGGGTTGTAGGAGCCCGACATTGGATGTAGTACTCAATAGCAGAATAACTTGGAATAGTTAACCCAAGAACGTGAAAGTCGTGTACGCGAAATTGATGTACTCCCATAGGGAATTCCTAAGTAGGTTCAGAGACGGCAAACTCTGGGCTGAATCTAGGGTGACCACACTCTAAGCCTAAATACCAAAGAAAACCGATAGTGAACGAGTACCGTGAGGGAAAGGTGAAAAGAAGGGCTTATGGCCCCGTGAAATAGTACCTGAAACTATCTGCTAACAAACAGTGAGAGCCCCGCAAGGGGTGATCGCGTGCCTATTGAAGAATGAACCGGCGAGTTATTGTATGCTGTTCGTGTAAGTGGGTGATCCCCACGAGCGCAGAGTGAAAGCGAGCCTGAATAGGGCGATTAATAACAGCGTATGGTAGACCCGAAACCGAGTGAGCTAACCATGAGCAGGATGAAGGTTGGGTAAAACCAACTGAAGGTCCGAACCGGTGTATGTTGCAAGATGCTCGGATGACTTGTGGTTAGGGGTAATATGCCAATCGAACTCGGAGATAGCTGGTTCTCCCCGAAATATATTTAGGTATAGGCTTACAATTTAAGTGACAGGGGTAGAGCACTGAATGGATCGCAGGGTCGCAAGATCTTGCATCTAATCAAACTCCGAATACTGTCATGTATATTGTGGGACTCAGTACGCGGGAGCTAAGTTCCGCGGGCAAAAGGGAAACATCCCAGACCATCGTCTAAGGTCTCTAAGTTTTATTTAGTGGTAAAGGAAGTGTAGTTCCTCAGACACCTAGGAGGTCGGCTTAGAAGCAGCCATCCTTGAAAGAAAGCGTAACAGCTCACTAGCCGAGGGACTATGCGCCGAAAATGTAACGAGGCTCAAATAAAACACCGAAGACATGGATTTATGTAGCAATATATAAGTGGTAGGGGAGTGTTCTGGCGACAGTGAAGGTGAATCGAGAGGTTTGCTGGAGTTTCCAGAAGCACGGATGCCGGTATGAGTAGCGTAAATTGGGTGAGAATCCCAATCACCGAATGTCCAAGGTTTCCGCCCCCATGTTCGTCATGGGCGGGTGAGGCGACCCTTAGGTGAGATCTCGTTAAGAGGTGTAGCCGATGGATTACAGGTTGATATTCCTGTCCTGTATGTAGATCGTTATTACTTGGGGAGGGACGAGCGTGGATACCTCATGCGGTAATTTGAAGTTACCGTTTAAGCAGCAAGATAGTGTCTGCAGGCAAATCCACAGACGTGCTTAATTGAGTTGTGAATAGAAGATTGTGGAGCGATCCACAATCAACATGAGTGACTTCAGGCTCCGAGAAAAGCTTCGCAAGGAGAGTTACATACATTCGTACTAATAACCGACACAGGTGGACTGGTAGAGTATACCAAGGTGAGCGAGTGACACTAGTTCAAGGAACTCGGCAATGAAGCTGGGCGTAATTTCGAAACATGCCCCACTTTCTGTTAATGGAAAGTCGCAGCGAAAGTTTCCCGTCCGACTGTTTAACAAAAACACAGGTCTGTGCAAACTCGCAAGAGGATGTATACGGGCTGAGGCCTGCCCAGTGCCGGAAGGTTAACTGCGAGGGTGACTACCGCAAGGTAGAGGCCTTCAATTGAAGCCCCGGTGAACGGCAGCAGTAACTATAACTGTTCTATGGTAGCGAAGTACCTTGTCACTTAATTGGTGACGCGCACGAAAGGTATAACGAGGCGGGATCTGTCTTGAACTAGTACTCGGCGAAATTGAAATGGCTGTGAAGATGCGGCCTACTGATACATGGACAAAAAGACCCCATGGAGCTTTACTCTCCCTTGGCACTGATTTTTTATGCACAATTGTTTAGTATAGGTGGGAGCCTTCGGGCACCAGTGAAATACCACTCGTTGTATATAGAAAATCTTACTTACGGTTACTGCAAACGTAATCGGGGACCCTGCCAGGCTGGGAGTTTAACTGGGGAGGTTGCTTGCTAAAAGGTAACGCAAGCGCGCAAAGGTACACTTGGTCCGGATGGAAATCGGACTGGACGTGCAACGGCATAAGTGTGCTTGACTGTGAGGATTACACTCCGAGCAGAGACGAAAGTCGGTCATAGTGATCTTCGTGCACTTTGTGGAAGGTGCCGGACTTAACGGATAAAAGCTACCCTGGGGATAACAGAGTAGTCGCGCCTAAGCGTCCCTAGCGACGGCGCGGTTCGCTACCTCGATGTCGGCTCATTGCATCCTGGGGCTGGAGAAAACATTTACCTTCTCTCCTTTTCAGAAATGGAAAGGTAATAAACAAGCTCAAAACGGAGGAGGCCATACTATTTGCAGG
>JAGOVC010000031.1 GCA_018060955.1 Candidatus Woesebacteria bacterium
ATTCAACCTCGCGAAAACAGTTATCGCGGTGGCTCCTCATCTGGTGGATCCCGTGGTGGATTCGGCGGCGGCGCATCCCGTGGTGGATTCGGCGGCGGAGACCGACGCGGCGGAGACCGTGGTGGTCGTTCCAATAACTGGTAATTCCATTTATTAAGAATCAAGAAAAGGGCTGGTAGAAATACCGGCCCTTTTTGGATTATCGCGTTGATGATTCGACGAGTTTCTCCGCTTCCTTGAGAAGCTCTGTTAACACAGAAGTATTGATATCTTCTACCCGCTTGAATCGGATACAGCTCTTTCCCACACTCACCTTTCCTAGTTTACCCGCATACGACTCGGCTAGATATTTACCTTCCTTCGTCACCGCGTGTGCGTAAATTGAGATATAGTTTTTTTGACTTGCCAGAGCAACAATGGGAGCATCTCCTTCTCTCCCTGTTGCATACCGATAATGATAGGTCCCATACCCAATCATGTTGTATTGAATCGTTGCCGGTAAAGCAGGTAGGGTCGAGGAAATGAGGGCATGCAGCAACTCAATCTCTTTCTTCCGCGGTTCCTCAATTTGATCGATATAGTCTTGAACACTAGAAGCTTGAAGGGGTTTGATCATACGCTGGTATGGTACCAAAATCGTTACGAATGTGGGGTAAGAGAGCGATTTGAAAGTCGATCAATACGCTCCTCCGAGATTAGATATTCTAAGGTGATGTAACTAATTCCCCCAAAAACTAATCCAATGAGAGCTAAAAGCTCATCATGATAAAAATCAAAGATTTGTACCACGAGAATGGAAATCACTACCGCTCGTTGAAAATGACGTAAGGCCAGTACTTTTTGCTTTCGTTGATATGCAAGAAATCCTTGTAAAATCCAAATTGACACAAAAATAGATCCTAGCTGGCTTCCCCAAATCCAAAAATTCCAGGTCCATTCTAAACTTTGAATCGCAGCCACCAGGCGATACAAGGATAACAAAATAAAACAGATTGCAATAAAGCGAGCGATCGCTGCTCTCTTCCCATAGTTCCAATACAACGCACGAATCTTCTTTTTAATCACAAAAAAGATGGAGATATCTTTTTGCTGCGTGTGTGGGGCTACGGTCTCAAGCGTCTGAATCAATGTTTTCACTAAAGGGTTACTCGCATCACTTTTTTGTAGATACTGCAAGGTGCGTTGTTTTTCATCTTCGTCTAAGTCAAGGTACAACACCTCTTTCATTTCCTCCACAGCATTCATTGCATATTCATGGGGGGAAAGTGCTTGATGGGACATGATGAATCGAAACGAAAAGAAGAGGAGTACAAAAACAAGATAAATAAGTGCGAATGTGGGTTGATAGAAATAATTATTGTCGCTGGTAACAAACTTTCCAATTTCATCGATAAAGAGCCCAAAACCAATACCTCCCAATACTACGGATAACCGTTTTGCCTCCTTATTTAAGAACGACACCGAGATTAGCAACGCGAGAGCTAGAAACAATCCTCCCCATAACATATGGGCAATATGTAATCCCCCGCCCCCAAGCTGGGGGTATCCTGCCAAACGCAAGAAAATCCGGACCACAATAATGGTAGTTACTGCAGAAAGAATAAAATTCTCAATAATTTCAGAAAATTCAATACTTCGGGCAAAAAGGGTAAAGTGTTTTTTTACGAGACTGGACGGCGAAGCAAATCGTGGATGCATGGTCTCGATTATAGTAAAGACTACAACGAGTTGATAGATTGAGGATTAAAAACCGGATAATCCATTCAATTGTCGATTAACTTGTTCATTCACTTCTCGGATAGTATTAAACAGCACCACACTGATGACCACAAAGGAGACAATCGTAATCACGATACACGCCCAGCCAATCAGTTTTGCTTTCAGACTAGACTCTTTGAGATAGCGAAGCCCCCAAATCAACCCGAGCGGCATGAGTATCACACTACCGACATAGAGTCCGAGTTGTTTGAGAACCGTAGTTGAAAGTGGAACAGGTTTTAAGTTCTTTCCACAGTTATAACAAAAATAATATTCTGGCCGTACACTGAGATGGCAAACGGGACAAACAGTGTTGATATCCATCATGTTATTGTGACAGGAATGCTTTCAAAAGGAAGGGATCATCCGATTTCCATCACATGCCTTACAGTCATTTTTCAGTAAGCTTTCAGGTCACAGGGTATAATTTAATTCTATGCGACTACTTGTGATTGAAGATGAACATCGAATTGCGACCACATTAAAAAAAGGATTGGAGCAGGAACATTACATCGTGGACCTCGCCTTTGACGGTGAAACCGGATTGGATCTTGCCTGCACAGAGCCCTATGATGTCATCATTCTTGATCTTATGCTTCCTAAACTCGATGGAGTTAGTGTCTGTAAAGAAATACGAGCAACTGGAATCCATACCCCAATCATCATCTTGACTGCTAAGGATCAAATTCAAGATAAGGTGAGTGGATTACAACAAGGTGCCGATGACTACCTAACTAAGCCATTCTCGTTTGAAGAGTTATTAGCGCGCATTACTGCTCTGTTGCGGCGCCCCGCACAAACCCGATCTACCAAGTTACGTGTGAAAAATCTATCGTTAGACTTGAATACCTTTGATGTGTATCGCAATAACAGACCAATCACGCTATCAGCAAAAGAATTTTCTTTGCTTGAATTTTTGATGCGGAATTCAAACTCCATCTTAAGTAAAGATCAGATCATCCGAAATAGTTGGAATTATGAGGCAACTATTCTCCCGAACACCATTGAGGTATACATCCGTAATTTACGAAACAAAATTGACAAGCCCTTCCCTGACTTTGAACCACTCATTCATACCATTCGTGGGTTCGGTTATAAAATTGGATAGACTCGTATGTTTCAAAACGCCAGAATAAAGTTAACCGCGTGGTATCTAATCATTATCTTCGTCATCAGTGTATCCTTTAGTTTAGTCATTTTTCAGGTGTTAGTTTCTGAAGTGGAGCGCTTTGATCGTTTACAGCGACTTCGACTTGAACGCCGATATATTCGCCCGTATGACTATCTCACTCCCTCTATTCCCTTACTTCCGCAGGCTTCGTACTGGGATGAAGATCTCGTTGAGGAGATTAAGGCACGACTTATACTTCATCTACTAGCGGTCAACGGTCTCGTGGTGGCGTTATCGGGAATCCTTGGCTATCTGTTAGCTGGAAAAACTCTCTCACCCATTCAATCGATGGTAGAAGATCAACATCGGTTTATTTCGGATGCTTCGCACGAGCTAAAGACACCGTTAACATCTCTTAAAATCGCCTTTGAGGTTTTTCTCCGAGACAGTCAGCGAACACTCACAGCAGCGGATCTGCTTGTTAACGATAGTATCCAGGAAGTCAATCGCCTTGCACTTCTCTCGGAATCATTACTGCAACTCTCCTTATATAGCCACACACCACTTCCCCTAACCCTCGAGGATGTCGAACTTGTAGCGTTACTCTCCGCAGTCCAACAGAAGCTGCATTCACAGGCTGTAATGAAAAAAATCACGATAAAACTAGATGGAAAACGAACCACACTCCGTGCAAATGAGGAAGGGCTCTTTCGCGTCTTTTTTATTATTTTGGATAATGCTATTAAGTACAGCAGTCCTACTGCGATAATCACCATTAAAATCCGGCAAACGAAATCAACAATCAAGGTAGATTTTCAGGATCAAGGGATTGGGATTGCACCCTCACAGATCCCCTTGATCTTCCGACGGTTTTATCGCGCTGATCCTTCGCGGACATCACAAGAGAGCTCAGGCTATGGTTTAGGACTTCCCATCGCACGTTCCATTATTGCCAAACATCACGGACAGATTGTGGTAAAAAGTACGCTTGGAAAAGGAAGCACGTTTACCGTCGTAGTCCCCCACGCACCGCAAACCATGGGAATCTGAGTTAAAAAGAAGCATCAGTTGGCAAGGTCAATTTCTACTGCTGGCTGCCACAGCGATACGGATAGATCAACTTTATTTCCTCTAAACTTCACGCCTTCGGCTTCTAACATCTCTCGTTTCGTTTCAATTCCATTTCCCGCAGAGTATCCAGTCAGACTCCCATCCGATGCGATCACTCGATGACATGGCGTCCTTGGAGCATCGGGGTTTCTTTTCATGCACAGTCCTACTGCTCGTGCAGCATTCGGGCTTCCCACTAATGTTGCCACTTGTTTATAGGTTGCAACTTTTCCTTTTGGGATGTTACGAATACAGGAATAGACGCGTGCGTTAAAATCCATAGATGTCATTTTATCTTACACGGGGTGACTTTTGTCCATTATTTTATTAAAATAACTTAAATACTTTTATGATTCCGTCTCACCTAGAATACGCAACCATCGTGGTCGCCAGTTGGATTGTTCCATTCCTCTACCTTGCGTTACATTCAGAGTTTAGAAAGAAATCGGGCTTACGGTTATTTCAGCCATCGATTTTTATTGCTGCACTTCCGTTTATTGGGTGGGATCTGCTTGCTGTTGAGCGTGGACACTGGTCATTCAATCCACACTATCTTTCTGGTATTTCATTCTTGGGACTCCCCTTAGAAGAGTATTTATTCTTTTTCCTCATTCCCCAGGCCTGTTTGTTAATCTGGGGAATACTTAATGTCTACCCAACCAAGCGAGAACTTATCGATGCAATTACACACCATTTTAAATCCCAATCATGAAAGAATATCTCCTAGTTTCCATTGTTGCTGTGACTCTTGTTCTACTACTAGACCAGCTCTGCCAAACGAAACTTAGCCGACGAAAATCTTTCTGGATATTGCAAGGAATCGTCTTCGTTTTGGCAAGCGTGGTCGACAATATCATTTCTGGCAGGCCGTATGTGTATTTTAATCCAGAGTTCATTGTCGGACTTCGCGTAGTGTTTGTTCCAATCGAAAACTATCTGTTCGGCTTCTCCATGATTACCTTAAACCTCATTCTCTTTGAACTAGGGAAGAAAAAAAACCTATGAAGGAGATTGTCGTTATTGGAGCAGGATTCTCCGGCTTGGCCACGGCCTGCTATTTAGCAAAAGCAGGATACTCCGTAACAATCGTAGAGAAAAATGCATGGGTAGGTGGCAGAGCGCATCGCGTTACTGACAAAGGATTTTCCTTTGATTTTGGTCCCAGCTGGTATTGGATGCCAGAAGTCTTTGAACAGTTCTTTACTGATTTTGGGAAAAACGTTGCAGAGTACTACACACTCAAACGACTTTCTCCCTCGTATCGCGTTGTCTTTAATGATGAGATGATTGATCTTCCCACAAAGCGTGCTGATCAAGTTGCTCTCTTTGAGAAGCTTGAAACCGGAGCCGGAGAAAAACTTTCACAATTCTTAAAGAAAACGCAACGCACGTATGAACTCGCCATGCGTTACTTTGTCCCCTACCCGTTTCGTTCTCTCAAAGATCTACTAGATCCCACCCTCATTTTGGCTGGTATCAAACTGCTTCTAAATTACAATGGATTCCAATCCGCACATCGTTTTTATAATCACCAATTTTCATCCCTAAAGATTCGTAAACTTCTGGAGTTTCCTTTGTTCTTCTTGGCTGGATCTCCAAAGGCGGTCCCAGCAGTGTATAGTCTGATGAATCATGTTGATCTAAACCTTGGGACCTGGTATCCCCATACAGGGTTTAACGCCGTTATCGATGGCATGGTCAAATTAGCAACAGAATTGGGTGTGACAATTCATTGTAACTGCGAAGTGCAATCCGTAACGCTACGAGAGAATCAAGTAACGGCAGTCCATACATCTGATGGACGACGCTTTCCGGTTGATGTGCTCGTCGCTAGCGGTGATTACAAGTTTATCGAAACGTCATTACTTCCAAAAAAACTCCAATCCTATTCCAGTAAGTACTGGGATACGCTCACCTTAGCTCCGTCCGCACTGTTAGTACACCTAGGTATCCGGAAAAAGATTCCGGGATTGCTCCACCATACACTCTTTTTTCACAATGATTGGGATGAAGGGCTAAAGGAGCTCAACGAAACGCCAAACTGGCCCAAAAAGCCCCTCTATTATGTGTCCTGTCCATCGAAAACAGATCCAACGGTCGCCCCGAAAGGACAAGAAACGCTCACCATCTTAATTCCGCTCAGTGCTGGTTTGCCAGATTCCATAAAAAAAAGAGAACAATTATCGAGTAGTATCATCGCAGATCTTGAAGACCAACTTCACACCGATATTCACAGTCATATCGTGATTAAAAAGTTGTATGGAATCTCGGAGTTCATTTCGGACTTTCATGCGCACAAGGGAAACGCGTATGGGATCGCCCATACCTTCAAACAAACTGCCATGTTTCGACCGCAATTCCAGAGTAAAAAAGTGTCTAATCTTTTTTACACCGGCCAGTCAACAATTCCTGGAATTGGTGTTCCCATTTGTTTACTTTCGGGACGTATTGTTAGTAAGGAAATACAACGACGCTATGGTTCCTACTGAAAGTGCTCACCTCTTTAAAAAAGGAAGCAAAACATTCTTCACCAGCAGCATCTTCTTTCCGAAATCTACCCGGGAAGAAATAACTATTCTGTACGGTTTCGTACGAAAGGCAGATGATTTAGTGGATCAAATTCCCCAAGATAAAAAGGGTTTCCATGCATTTGTTGCTAGCTATCGAGCGGCACTCAAAGGAAAACCTGTGAGTGACCCGGTTATTAAAGCCTTTGTCACGCTTGCAAAGGAAAAGCAGTTCCCAGAGGAATGGACCGAGAGCTTTTTGTCAGCGATGGAACAGGATCTCTCGATCAAACAGTATGCCACAATTGTGGATACGCAGCGTTATATCTATGGGTCCGCAGATGTCATTGGATTATTTGTCGCCAAAATTTTAAAGCTTCCAAAAGAGGCATACGCCACAGCTCAGATGCTTGGAAAAAGTTTTCAGTTTTTAAACTTTATTCGCGATGTGCAGGAAGATGTAGAACTAGGACGACAATACTTCCCGAGTCAAGATTTAGAGAAATTTGGATTATCTAATCTATCTCAGCACGAGATCCAAAGTAAGCCGGATCGATTTAAAAAATTCATGACCTTCCAACTTAGTCGGTATACATCGTGGCAGGATCAGGCAGAGGCAGGCTTTAAATATCTCCCAAAAAAATACTTAGTCCCGATCAAAACAGCCTCCGATTTATATAAGTGGACGGCATCGGTAATTGCGCACGATCCATTCATCGTGTATCAAAAGAAAGTCAAACCAACCAAAGTTAGAATTCTGTGGACGGTAGTGAAAAATGTGTTCTTCTTGTAAACGGAGACGTTGTCCGCTACATCGACTTCCATGGTGGCATGAGTTGGAAATAGTTTCCATCTACATCCGCGAAGGTGGCAATCATTCCCCCTTCCATCGAATAGGGTTCTTTAATGACAGTTGCACCTAATGTTTTAATCCGTTCGAATTCTTTTTCTACATCCGGAGTTTCGAAGTTAAGCATCATCCGCTGCGGCTCTTGGGCGGTCTCTTTCACTTCTGAATGCTCTCCAATGGATAGGAAGATCGCTCCAATTTGGAAACCAAACCAACCTTTATCTGCATAGTCTGCAGGTTTACCCAAAACTTTCTCATAAAATGCGGCAAGCTCTTGAGGTTTATTTGAACCGATCATGAGTGAAACAGACTGTAGCATAGGTGTCCTTTCGTAGAATAATCAGATATTGATTACTCCGTTTGATAATACTTTGAGAGTTGTCGATAATAGGGGGACTGTTTTGCGGCAAAGGTCATCAACAGACCGATGATTCCTGCCAGTGTGAGCACCAGCGCAATGCCTCGGTTAGGCCCGGTTCCAAACCAACTTCCAATTGCACTTGCCCCCAGTCCTGTTGTCATAAAGGGAATGAAATAGAATTGGGCGATTGGCCCAATCGCAAAAGCGGTAATCGGTGAGGCACATTGTTCGATACTCTGCGCAAACCCAAATACCCTCCCCTGTCGTTGTGCTGGAACCACTTTCTGAATGATAGTGTGTTCCGCAGCTTCAATATATGGAACGACGGTAAGGTAAACAAATGCACCAGCTGCCAAAAGTAGGACGGACGGTTGCGCGGTAAAGAAACAACAAATTCCCCAAATAATGAAATTCGAACGAAACAAAGCCCAGAGTGGGTTTTTGCCTAACCCGTATTTGGCAATGATGATTCCACCCAGGATAAACGCACAGCTCAACCCGCCCCACAATAATCCCCAAACTTGAACGGACACTAGCGACAATCCATACGCATCCATAAGCGCCATAAAGACACCGCCAAGAAAGTTATTAAACATTGTAAAGAAAATCAACGGTAGTAATCCTGGAATGGAGGAAATTACGCGAATAGTTCCTCTCAAATCGATTTTTTTTGGATGTTCCTGGGTTGCGACGATCTTTTTTTCCGGGATTGAGATCGACAACAAATGAATGGTAGAAGCAACAAGACTGCCGATTGCAAGCAAGAGTACCCAATACATCCCTGAATGCCCAACCAAAAATCCACTAATTACCGAGGTGACTAAAAACCCGACACCGGAGACTGTACCTACTAATCCATTGGCATTGTCCCGCTGCTTTTCAGGAATGAGCAACGTGACAACAGTTGGCAGTGCGATCATTCGGATATTTCCTGCAATCACTCCAAATAAGGTAAGAGGGATAAAAAACCAAACCCGAGGATTTGAAAGCGAAGTGAAAGTTCCGGGAGGAGCAGCGACATAAAGAACAAACACGATCAAGAAGAAAAACAACGAAAGGCCGTTGGATAACAGCATCGCAGTCTTTTTTCTCTGATGATCCACAATGCTTCCAAACCAAATTCCAGTGAGAGCAACACACACTAAATACACTCCGGATAAAATCGAGGTAGACAACACCGATTGCGTCTGCAAGTACAGATAGAAAATCACCGCAAACCAGACCGTTGAGGTCGTAATAGAACTAATCAATGTATTCGCTAATAATTGATAAAAGACGCGCATAGAAAACTTTAGTAATAGGCAATGGGAATCCCGCCTAGTATACTGTGATCTAGATCACTTTAGAAGGAGTAATATGCCATTTTCCGTTACAAAATACCCCCAAGGAACATTCTCGTGGGCGGATGTTGCCTCTCGTGATGTTGCGGCAACTAAGACCTTCATGACGTCATTACTGGGTTGGACCGCAGAAGATATGCCAACCGGACAACCGGGGATGGACTATACCATGTTCTCTTTACAAGGTAAGTATGTCGCGGGTGCAAGTGCAATGGCACCAGGTATGGAGCAAATGCCGTCAATGTGGAGCAACTTCGTCTCGGTCGATGACCTCGAAGCCAAGATACAACAGGCGCAGTCTGCAGGGGCAACAATTACGCTACCGGCAATGGATGTGCTCGACTCTGGACGCATGGCTGGGATTCAAGATCCAACCGGCGCGCGACTCTTTCTCTGGCAACCAGGAAAACATATTGGTGCAGGATTGGTGAATACGGTGGGGGCAATGTGCTGGAACGAACTGTACACTTCTGATGTTGCAGTAGCGATGGATTTTTATACCACGCTTTTTGGGTGGACATTTGCTCCGTCAGTGGAAAGTAGCGATTACATGGTCATCTCCAATAATGGGCGACCAAACGGTGGCATCATGCAGATTACTGAAGAAATGGCGCCGATGCCTCCCATGTGGATGGTTTATTTTACAATCGAAAATGCAGCCGCAACTATTGAAAAAGTCGCCCAGCTTGGAGGGAAGGTACATATGACGAAAGAGGTACCTCAGGGTACCATCGTTATGATTGAAGATCCTGCTGGAGCGTCCTTTATTGGAATCGATTTATCAGTTCCTGCCCAAGAGTGGATAGAGTAATCGTTTCAGATATCCCTCAGCTGCTAGGAGGCGTTCTCACAGTGCTGGCTGATTACAGAATCCCACTGGTTCGAATGACAGACACACAGAGCGCTGCCAAAAAAATGGTCATGCTGATCCACTCCCCTTGCTTCCTAGATATCTTTTTGTGAAAGAAACGTTGCACCACATATTCAAAGAACTCCATTCGACGTGGAATCGCATGCAATCGCTTTTCATAATTTGTTAGGATGCAGCCATGGAAAGCGCGTAAATGAAGCTGATGGACAATACCAAGCACAACCATGATTTCCCAGGGAAGAATCCATCCCAGCACAAAAAAGAACAAAATTGCCAGTAAATGCAGACCAAGAACGAAATCACCCCAAATAGATGCCATAGTCCCATCAGTATATCGGTTCGTCGTGTTCCTCTACAATCTGTGAGAGAATACACCCTATGATTCGCGCGAGTAACCTCAATTTCTCCTATGGATATGGACCTGTTTTTGACGAGGTCAGTTTTTCCATTGGCAGAAACTCCAAAGTCGGCATCGTGGGTCCGAATGGGGCTGGAAAATCTACACTTTTTAAACTGCTGTGTAAACAAGAATTCCCTTCCGATGGAACACTTCAAATTGACGGTTCTCTGTCCATGGTCCCGCAAGAAGTAAAGTATGATCCGGCTCTCTCTGATGCCGAATCCATCTATGCGTATGTTGACCCACAAAGTCTGCATCCTCGCCATACCATTCAAACCATTATGTCCGGATTAGAATTCGACTGGCAGCAAGAATATGGAGCACTCTCGGATTTAAGTGGGGGACAAAAAACAAAGCTTGCCCTAGTACGAGCGTTCTTACTC
>JAGOVC010000032.1 GCA_018060955.1 Candidatus Woesebacteria bacterium
TACACGAAAATATGATTAGCTTTGTTACATCTTTGATTCTACCAGCACTGCGGTGACCACACCGCGACGCAGATACGTACCCTCGGGAACACAGGTGACCAATTTTAGAAGTCTGCTATCCCGTTGTTGTTCTAAGATAAACAAGTCTGTGGGTTGTACTTCTGTTTTTGATAACACTTGATAGCGATAGAGCACCCCATCTTCTTTGACTAAGATCTCATCCCCTTTGGCTAGCGTCATAATCTTTGAAAAGATGGAGATATACCGCCGAGGGTTGGATTTTGACGGATTATAGAATTGACGCAACACGGAGTGACCAAAGATAACGGGGGCTCCAAAATCACCCGGTAACGATGTCCCAGGATATTGGATTAAATGATCATCCAATTCTTTTCCTCCGACAACGACTTCTGCATCTTCAATATTCACTTTTGGAATCGAAATCAAATAACGTTTTTCCTCTTTCGGTTCCACAATGGGAAGCACAGAATCTGGAAACCAGTTGGACAGATCGGTAAAGTCTAGTGTATCGGCGACAATGATCGGAGTGGGAACCGGTGTAGGTAATAAATATTCTCGCGGAGAAATAGAATCCAGGATGACTTCCGAAGTAGTGCTGTCGGTTGCGCCAGCTTGAAATGCGGTTGTTCGTTGAAACTCAGATGTCAGGATGGGAAACACGACACTGACCAGCAAAAAGACACCGGTGCCCATGAGGAATAGCGGGGCCAACCGATGCAGAACAAATAGTTTGATCATCCGCTCGCGTTTGATCTTCGTGCGTACGAGTGGGCGAGAAACCGGACGGTGCTTGGTATAACGAATGACTGCCATAGGAAGGTACTCATTCAGTGTACTCAAAATATCGATAGAAGACTAGTCAACCGTGACGGCAATATTCTCAATATTTTTTGGTATTTTTGATGTGAACACCCGTAAGAATGATGGCGATGTGGTAATCGTGTAGGATGCAATGGATTCTTGTGAATCTAAGAATGCTTTACTTTCTTCTAAGTTTTTCCCAGCCAGTATTTTTGCAATCGAGGTTGGATCTACGGTTGACTTACTTTGACCCGAGAGTGCAAGCGTGAGTTCCACCTGTTGTTTCCCAAGAAGTTTTTGTCCCGTTACTTCGACCGTCACACTTGGTTCGACCAGTGTTTGCCCTGCGGCTTGGTTTTGTAGCTTTTCTTTGGCAAATGATTGCATCTGACCTTTGGTGTACAACAATCCAGATGCACTGGCGTTCATCGTCACCGATACCGAGGTTGCCTCCGCACCGACAGGCTGAGTAAATGTTTTTGAGGTCACAACGAGATCATCGAGCACCACCACCTCTTGTACCTCATTGGCGGTAAGTTTGACCGCCTCTTTCGCTTGTTCCTTCAAATCTACGGTGAGTGCTTTGACCGCCTCGTCTTGATCCTTCTGCGTTACTGAGGTCACACTCTTGCTGTTCCCTCCAATAAAAGCAGTTTCAGTTTTAGCAATAAACGCAGATTGGTCATAGGTCCCTACTACCAGCTCTTGATTCGATCCGATGTTACTCTCTTCTCCAGGAGCTGATGCCGTTGCTTTCACTGTCGCTTTCCCATGTACAGTCTCACTAATCGTCGAACTTGCACTGGCTACAGTTACTTCATCATCGGTAACAAACGACAGTTTCCCAAATTTTAGAATCGTTCCTGCCGAAAAGCTTTTTGCTTGCGATGTTTTGTTATAAATTGTCAACGTTCCTTTGGCTTTATCCCCTACCGTCTTTTTCCCCGTGGTTGGAACTTCTTTGGATCCGGTAACTTGGGTGGAACTTAGGCTTACCGGCAATGTGGACTCCGATGGTGCTTCTGCTTTGGGATCTAAAACAACTATTTGACTTGTGGAGAGCTGATTTGCCTTTGATGTGATGGTGACTGTCGCTTTCGTGATGCTAGGCAAAAACAAGAAGGAAGCAAGTGCGCCAGCTACACCCAACAGCAAAAGAATCACTCCTCCCACAAGTACTGGTTTTGGAAGTCGCGATAGAAGCGAAGTGCGTCCAAGATCTGTGTCGTCATCGTGCACGAGATCCTCTTCCTGCGATTGTTCTTCTTCTTCATTGTTGGGTGCAACAACGGGTGTGAAGCTTGGTGGTGTTTTTGCAACTTCTACTGTCTCAGATGCGATACCTAGGACTTTTGCCACTTCCTTGCCACCAGTTTGTGACACCGCGATGATGACTTGTTTAGGCTCGATATGCATAATCTTTGGTAACTGCTGAAACAAGGAAGGATTCCAGTTATTGGAAGTGATTTCATTGGCTAATTCTTGTAGCTCTTCTTCAGAAGCAGACAGTGTAGAAAGAACTAAGAGGGATGGAAGATCCGTTGCTTTGAGTCGGCTAAACGCTTCCATTAAATCATTCACGCTCTCTCCACTCCTCCCCACTCGGATCAAAGACGACGATTGGCCATGTCGCACGCAGGAGACGACAAATGATTGTTCCTCTACAAACACACAGACTGCACTAAATGGCGTCGTTGATTGTTCTGTAAGACGTGCGATGACTGCCTCTGCCGTTACCACAAATCCTACGGAATGAAGTTCTAATTTTTGCGTGAGCGTACGTAAAAGTGGTTTTTTGGTTTGTGCGATTCCCTGTCCATTCACCCAGTCATCCGGAAGTGCAAATAAAATTTCTGCTGCTGCGGGAAAATCAGCAATGGCTGTATCTACTGCTTCCAGCAAGGTTTCTTCATCATTACTATCCCATTCGATGGGTTCAGAAATAGAGTCAACTTTAATCTCTGCTCCCTGGGCGTGCCAAACTGAAGCCCAAACAACACCACTACTGATGGCGATGGAATAGACGCTGTGAACTGGTTGAGAGGAGCCAAGGAATGGCAATTTCATAGGGTAGAGCAAACACCCCAAGCTATTGGGTAGATATCATTATGAAGAAATGAAGGAAGAAATCAAGGCTAGGTCTTCAAGAGTTTTAGGGCTTCAAACTTTGGTTTAATTCGATCTGGAACAATAAAATCAGCTCCCATTGATGGTGATCTCGTATGCTCTTTAGCTGCATAGAAAAATGCTTCTTGTTCCCAATCCAAACTCAATCCATCATTTGTATTGTAAATTCCTCCAAGAGCGTACGCTAAAATATCACGAGTTATTTGTTTAGCCGTTGGAGCTTCTGTTACACGATCCATAACTCCTCTGGTTCTAGCAAAGTCTGCGGTAAGTTTTGCAAGAATTGTTTTTATATTAGTATCAAATTGTGTCACAACTTCTGTGACGATTACCTGAATTCTTGCTTGCAAGCGCGCTTCAAATGTCTGTAGTGGGTCTATTTCAAAGCCTTTTAATGCGTTTTTTCCAAGCTTGACCCGAATATTTGGAATTTCCCGAGCGGAGGCTGTTTTTTCAGCTAATGCTGGTACTGGTAATTCAAAACCTACTTCTTCGTAATATGTGAGCCGCTCACGCAACTGATCTCGAAGTATTTGCCGTGAGCTATATGGCTCAGGTGGCTTCTGACTTGTTTCTGTTTTGAGCCTGGCTATTTTTTCTTCTAACGTTTTTTGTTTCGCCTTATACTCATCTCTTCTGGTAATAACATCTTGATTTTTTATCCCCCCGCCAAATAGTCCTCGCTCCTCAACTATTTCATCCAGCTTGTTAACTGGTTTTTTTAACTCACTTAAAAAAGTTTTTATTTCTGTATATAAAGTTTTCAAGTCAAACTCAGCATTCTCTAAGTCTTTCAGCTTCATTTGATGTTCGGTAACTTTGTCCCAGTTCCCAAGATCTGTTAATTGAGTCAATCTTGATGGGATTCCTGAATCCTTTGACATAAGTTGTCGAACAACTTCGTCAGGATTAAGTAATTCTTTTGTAATACCAGTTTCATCTACAAACATTTCAAGTCCTTGCAGAATCTGTGCATCAATAGGCGGATATGCAGTTTCCAAACTCACACGGGAATTCACACCAGCTGCTTCTAATAAATGATTTACATCCTCAATCAAGGTTGGTGTTACGCTGTCTATCCGAACTTCCTTTGGATCCAAATAAGCTGAATTTGGTAGTCTCAATCGCTCTGCCTTTCTTCTTGATGTCCCAAGTTGTTCTCTCAGTGCGATTCCTAAAAGTGCTCCTCGAGGATCAACCATGTTGGCGTTCACTCTACTAAAAACAGATGAGTTGTCTTCACCACTTCTATTTAGAGCATAAAGTATGTCAGATATCACATCCACGCAATGTGCTTCAACTTTTGTTTTCTCCAATTTTTCATCAGTGAACTTTGTCGTTTTTAAAAATTCAGTTACCTCGCGCTGCAAAATTGGTGAGAATCCTTTTTGAATAACTTCTATAGACTGAAAAACTTGATGCACTGCTGTAGAAGGTGCATAGTCCACATTGGCTCTAGTAGTAGCAAGTTCAATATTCTCCTGATCTAAAGCTGCATTTCCACCTGCATCTGGAACAAAAGAGTAATATCGAATTTCTAATCTACTGGTTGAGGGATTTTCCTGGATGCGTTGACGCAGGAATTCTTCCACATAAGCTCTGGCTTTACTTTCTAGCTCACTTTCCCCTTTTGTTTCTGCGTTTCGAACTGCAGTTTTTGAGGCTACTTTCTCACGAATAACTTGCTCGTATGTTTTCCCACTTGAAGTTGTTTGCGTCTTCAATTCCATTAGTCGTGCTTGTAATTTTTGAACGCTCCAAACTGACGCTTTCATCAGTTCACTAATTTCATTCTTTACACTATCGGGAACGTCACTTGACTCACGCAGTAATTGGGCTTCAAACAACACATCAGTCATGAAAGCTGCTGTTCTAGCTTGATCAAAATAGTTATCTTTTTGGTCAAGTGTCGATTTCTCAGAAATAGTTGCAATATCTTCTTTTGCTCCTAAGACATTAACTGTATTCGTAGATTTTCGCTTATATAAAATATCTGAAGAATCTGTAGGTGTAGGGAGCGCTGCATCAAAATACTGTGCACGTTTTGCATCATCTGGATGGGAAATAAATTTATCAGATTGTTCGGGCATATGGGTCGAGTATACAATGCTTACAATACATTGACTATCTTAATCCAAAATTATCTCACTGCAGGCGAATATAGATCCGTCGAGTCCCTGCGGACACAGCTTCTTCTTTATAGATTTGTATCGGACCTATCTCTCCAGTATGTTCGACATGCGGTCCACCACAGAGTTCCTTGGAAATCCAATCCGATTTAGAGTCTTTGCCAATGGTGTAGACCGATACTTCGTCGGGATACTTTTCAATAAAGAACGCAATAGCTCCAGAATCTAGAGCCTTTTGCTTTGACATCATTTCTTTGGTGACCGGCAAATCTTGTGTAATCCAGTTATTGATCTGATCTTCTACCTGTTTCTTTTCTTCATCGGATAGAGCTGCAGGATGAGAGAAATCAAACCGTAGTCGTTCTCCAGTAAGGTTACTTCCCTTTTGTTGCACATGCGTCCCAAGAATTTTACGGAGTGCTGCTTGCAATAGATGTGTGGCCGTATGGTATTTGATAGTGATATCGGATTGGTCAGCCAGACCTCCTTTAAACATACCTGAGGATGCGGAACGGGAAAGTTCTTTGTGCTTGTTAAACTCAGCTTGGAACTGCGCGGTATCCACATGCTGGCCACGTTCAATGGCAATTTCTTGGGTCAGCTCTAAGGGGAAACCATAGGTTTCATACATGCGAAAGGCACTACTCCCATCTAACGACCCTACTTTTTCAATCTCTTTGAGTCCTTTGGCAAGTGTTTTTCTAAACTTGGTTTCTTCTTGATCGATTTGTTCCTCAATCAGTTGTGCTTGTTTCTCTAGATTGGGATAGGCTTCTTTGTACGCATCGATGACCACTGGAACTAATGTTGCCAAGAACTGCATTTCAATCCCAAGCGTATGGGCAACCCGAATGGATCGACGCAGGAGTCTACGTGCAAAATAACCTTGCCCTTTGTTGGAGGGGTAGACCCCATCGGAGGCTAAAAGCACTGCAGCTTTGAGATGATCCGCAATTACTCGCATGGAACGCGTGGTTGTTTCACTACTTGCATACGGTTTTCCGGACAAACTTTCGATTTTTGCAACTAAGGTAGAAAACGCGTCGGTGGTAAACACATCCACGGTATTTTCAACTGCCGCTATCATGCGCTCCAATCCTCCACCAAAGTCAATGTTTTTTTGATCTAGCGGTACAAAACCATCATCGGTTTTGCGGTAGGTCATGAACACACTGTTACAAATTTCCATGAAGCGACCACAGTCACAATTCACATGGCACGGTTCATCCTTCCACTGCGAAGTTTCATGAAACTTCTTGTCTGCTCCAAAGTCATAGAACACTTCACTATCTGGTCCTCCGGGTTCGCCAACTGGCATATTCTCAGGTACCCCTGCGCGAGACCACCAGTTCTTCTTGGCTTCGTAATAGAAGATACGACCATCGGACATCCCATCGCGATCGGCAAAGTCGATATCGGTGGCCGTAATACCTACCGTTGAGAATTGCTGCTTCCACAAGGTAACCGCTTCCGTATCCTTTGGGATACCAATATCTTCTTGTCCCCGAAAGACTGTGACAAAGAGACGCTTGGGATCTAATCCCAAGCCTTCTGATGAGTCGGTTAAAAAGGTAAAGATCCATTCAATTTGTTCGGATTTGAAATAGTCTCCTAACGACCAATTCCCCAACATTTCAAAAAATGTGGTATGACGGTTATCCCCGACCTCCTCAATGTCCTGAGAACGGAAACATTTTTGGGAATCAGCAATGCGCGTGCCTTTCGGATGCGTTTCACCTAGTAAATAGGTAATCATGGGCTGCATTCCGGAACCCGTGAACAAGGTTGTGGGGTCATTTTCTGGAACTAGAGGGCTACTGGGGACAATGACATGTCCACGTGCCTTAAAAAATTCCAGATATTTTGAGCGTAGTAAAGAAATCGTCATAGCCGGATGATTATACCAAGGAAACGAAAAGAAACTGCTTAATCGTTACGGTCTTTGAGTGTTTTAGTGCGTTTCTTATTGGTAAAGAGTGACGACACCGAACCTACCGCACTCATAAAGCCGCCTAAATCGGTAACAATGGAACGTAAATTTAACAAGGGAGATAAGGATCGTAGTGCCGTATCCTCGACATTATCGATAGCCACTTGCAACTGAACCAGAGTCTTCTTTAATGCCAGCAACACAATGGTAAGGACAACTAAAAAGGACACGATGATCATCGACAAGAGAACGACGATAACCACTAATAAGATGACAATTGGATCTTGCATATAAATCTTCCCCCGATAGTTTCCTACCTACCCTGTATTGTACAGATCTTGAATTACTTTTCTACCTTGATCATGACTTGCGATAACTGGGCATTCCCATAGCGATTTTTTACATTCACGCTGATAACATGATCTCCGGGACTTAAATCCAGCTGGGTCACAAAATCCCCATCCTGATTCACCCCAATCGACTGTCCATCGATTTCAACAATAGCATCCGACGCCGTTTTGCCCCGAATCACCACGGGAGAGATCACTTGTTCGCCATCTTCGGGAGAAAGTATCGTAACTCGCGGCGCTTGTCGAACACGCTGGTAACTCCAAAACCCATATCCGGAAACTAAGACTACAAAAACTGCCAGAAGTGACAAAGCGATCCCGATCGCGCGTTTTCTCTGTTCTCGAGCGTGGCGACGCACTACGAGGATTGGATAGGACACATCTTGAACCGTGGGGAAATCACGGCGCATAAGCGCCACGGCAGTACTAGGATCTAACTGTAATGCTTGTGCATAGGTGACCAAAAATCCGGTCGCGGCAACTATGGAGGGTAAGCGATGAAATTCATCGTGTTCCAAAGCTTCTAAGTATTCCAACTTAATCTGAGTCGTTTTGGCAATCGATTCGAGTGTCTTTTTTTGCTTTTCTCGATTAGAACGCAATAATTCTCCAACAGATTTCATCATAAGGTTCTACCGAATTGTGAAAAACAATTATTTAGGCGTTGGCTTCACGCTGGGCGACAAATTCTTGCGCTCGTGTGACGTTGATCTCGCGTCCTTTACTTCCTTGATCATCTCCAACGACGCCTTCTTCAGCCAACATATCCATAATGCGCGCAGCTCGTCCGTATCCAAGCGATAATCGTCGCTGTAACACAGACACGGAAGCTTTGTTGTATTGCAACATCACCCGAATTGCATCGACCATTAGTTGTTCATCCTTATCACCAGTGCCTCCCTCTTTCGATCCTCCGGCAGAAGTAGGTACGACAGTTTGGAATTTTTCTTGGATTTCATGGACGTAGCTAGGTTGTCGTCCTTGCTGTCGGATGAATTCAATCAGTCGCGAAATTTCGTGGTCTCCTACAAAGGTTCCTTGGACACGAGTTGGTTTTGCTTGATCTGGTGGGATATACAACATATCTCCACGACCCAACAATTTTTCCGCTCCTGGGGAATCAAGGATGACACGGGAATCAATCATCGACGATACATTAAACGCAATACGCGTGGGAACGTTGGCTTTGATCAGTCCCGTAATAACGTTGACTGACGGTCGCTGCGTGGCCAAAATTAAGTGGATTCCCACCGCACGCGCCATTTGGGCGATACGCGTAATGGCTTCTTCGACTGGGGCTGGTGACAGCAACATGATGTCAGCCAACTCATCAATAACGATCACGATGTACGGCATTGCTTGGAATCCTGCCATTTCGTTATACGCAGAGATATTCCGGACCCCTACTTCCGCAAACAGCTTGTAGCGGTTGTTCATTTCATTGACTGCCCACTGCAATGTCCCTAACACTTTTTGTGTATCGGTAATGACGGGAGTTAACAAATGAGGAATGTCGTTGTATTGGGTCAGCTCGACCCGTTTTGGATCCACCATGATAAATTTGACTTCTTCGGGTGTGGCTCGAAACAGGATACTGGCAATGAAGGCATTCATACAGACAGATTTTCCAGACCCCGTGGCACCGGCAATCAAACAGTGCGGCATCTTCCCAATATCAATCACGACTGGTTTTCCGGAAACATCCAAGCCTAGTGCTACAGCTAATTTTGACGGCACTTTTTTCATCTGCTCGGATAGCAGCATGGTGCGTAAGGTGACGAATTCACTACTGATGTTGGGGATTTCAACACCAACCAAGGATTTACCTGGAATAGGAGCCTCAATACGGATTTGTCCGGTAGGGGCGGCTAAGGCTAAGGCCAAATCATTTGCCAGTCCCGTAATCTTGGAAAGTTTGGTTCCCGTTCCAATTTGCAGTCCGAACTGGGTCACCGCAGGGCCACGATTCACTTCAACGATCCGGGCGGTGATTCCAAACGAGTCTAAGGTTTTCTCAATTACTTCAGCGTTGGAACGCACATCTCCTCGATTTGCTTGACCACCAGATTTGGGATCCAGAAGTGAAACGGGGGGCAATGTCCACACTTGGAATTTCTGTTCATCGGGTTCTTTTTTCGCCGGTTGGGCTTTGGAAGCGGTGACTTCTTCTACTTTTTTAAGCAGCTCAATTTTCTTTTCGGGATCCATAGCAGGTGTGGCAACTTTTAGTTGGGGTGCCGAATGGGCAGGAACTGGATTATCGAGTACCTGAATTTTGGTATCCGCAAAGAGGTCGGCTTTTGCATCGTCTTTGCTCTCCTCTTCCTCTTCTTCCATGCCTTTGACAGGTTTTACATTTAGGACTGGCTTACTGGGCACCACTTCAAAAACGGATCCAACAAAGTGAATAATGTCGTTTAACCCGGTATCCGTCATGATCAAAAACCCGGCAATAATCACCAGAAGAGAGACAAAACTAGCACCGGTAGCGGAGATAGTATCTGCTAACCACTCAAACACCAGAATTCCTAGGGCGCCTTCGGAGAACAGACTAGTACTTCCCAAGAAGAGGATCATTGCGCCTAAAAAGACATGCGGTTTGGCAAATGCCCATTTAATTCGGGTCAACATTAACCCGGCACTAAAGAACAAGAATGGCACTAATAGCGATGTGCCTCCAAACCAGCCTCGAAGGAGTGAGTTGACCACGGAAAAGACATGACCTTCTCCGCGAAAAGCGAACATTGTTAGGCCTGCAAACGCAAAAAACACTAGGCTTGCAATGGAATATGCCAAGTCTTGGCGAATTTGTAGTTTAATTGGTGAAGATTTTCGACGTCGTCCCACAAGTATCCTCTACTCTACACTAGAACTTTCATTATAGCCAAGATTAGTCGATAGGACTAGGGAGTGGAGAGCGTACCGGGACCCGTGTTTACAGTTCTTCGACT
>JAGOVC010000033.1 GCA_018060955.1 Candidatus Woesebacteria bacterium
GGGATATATTGCGCCCATATACATGACGCAGATTGCGGGAAGTACTACGGGAATGGGATGGATTCTTGCTACTTCCTCGATGGTTGGATTGACCATGGATTTTCTGTTTGCAAAACTGTTTCCCCAAAAACGATCCAAATTCTTTATTAAACTGTTGTTTATCTGCGTCTTTTTATTTCCGCTCTCGTTCCTCTTGTTCCACACCATTTGGGCAGCTGTGTTTGCGATGGCTGTTTGGGGAATCTATTTTGAAGCGATGGTGTTTGCAAACTTTAAAGCAATTCATGAATCCGTTGATGCCAGTGATCATGGATGGGCATGGGCAATTGCAGGTCTACTTCGCAATATTGCCTGGTCAGTGGGCCCTTTTATTGCAAGCTCACTCTACAGCCAGAACGCAAAACTTCCGCTTGTGGCAGCAATTGTTGCGAATGCAGTGGGGTTATGTGTCGCGATCCTCTATCTCTTGCTAAAGAAGACGAGTCGAGTTCCGCGAGAACCAGTAGAAAAAGAACTGCACACTTTCCGTCAGCAACTCGCCGTATGGAAAGTCTATGCTAAAACGCTGTGGCCATTACTACTGTTTAATATCTTCTTTTACATTATTGAATCCGCCTTTTTCTCTGTGGGTCCGTTACTGGGAGAACAACTTAAAACGACAGGGCAGGCAGGAAGTCTCTTTGTAAGTATGTACAGCATCCCCGGAATTTTGGTTTCATTCTTCATCGTAGGACTGTCTAAGCCTTGGGGGAAAAAGAGACTTTCCTATATTGGAGGCATTCTCGCTGGGTTGGGATTGTTTGCGTTGGGTTTTTGCGAGTTGGGAGTCGAAGTCCTGATTTTTGGATTTATCGCCGCGATCGGTCTAGGGCTCCAACATCCATCGCTCTTGGCTGTGTTTGAAGACTATGTGGTCCGGTCCAAACAATTTGGAACCGACATTGTGGGGTTAACAGCAATGAGTGGTAGCTTTGCCTACATCGTCGGTCCCATCTTAAACGGGATGATGGCCGATCGCTGGGGGACCCAAGCGGTATTTGGTATCTGGGGAACAATCATGATGTTATTTTCGTGCTGTTTGTTCGTGATGGTCAAACGGAAGGTCAAACTGCCGCAGTCTCAGGTCCTTGCCTTAACGACGCACTCCTAACCAAATAAACCTTACGAAATCCTAACCAAATTGTACTTGAACACCGACCCCTCCATCTTGTATCCTAGCGGTGAAGCTCCTACAAGGGCTATAAAGGAAAAAGCACATTTTTCCTCGCTAACTTTTTTACTAGGGAGCGCAAAGTCGATCTATTTCTTTATGGAATAGAACGCAGCGCACCCACCTGCGATTTTCGCGGGGCCCGTTCTTTTTCTTTTCCTTGTGGGGGCTTTTTTATGGGAATTTGACAATATCTTGGACTATCTTAATTGACCTAGCTTCGCTTGCAATGGAAGTATGTAAAAACGATTAAACCAACTTTTCATTTTTGAAGCCTCTTTGACATAATTAGGGGAAGCCGTCTTTGTAAAGTAGGGGAATTTTTTCTCTTGTTTTCTGCCAAATATGATTGATATTCCTACAGTTTTGTAGAGTCTGTCAGTTTGAATGAGCAAATCCTGATTATCTCGTATTTTACGAATTCTCTCTAAAGCTTGATTAATCTTTTCAGGCTCGGTGCTTTGAATACCAGCTTGAAAAATTGCATACAATCCCTCTTTCAGCATCGCTCCATATCCATCGGGTAGGTTTTCTAAACCGCGATCTGGAGTAAATGGCTCAAGGAGTCTAGTGGTCAAATCAATGTATTCGAACGGATTATCCTTCGATCCTGGAATTTGGATGATTTGTAGGAGAATTCTGTCGCGGTAGGATTCCAAGACATCACTTCGAGATTTGGTTTCAAAATGTAAACGCTTTGCAAATAATGGCTGATTACTAGCAATATCTGTAGTAACAGCGGTGAATTTCTTTTGACCTGATACTTTCCGCGTAATTTGTTCTCCATTCTCATATACAACTTCAGTTTCACTTAACTGGTCATGCAGGGAGGTTTGCAACCCTAAAAGTTCATTGACTCGACTGACGGCTGCTTCAAGCAAGATTGGATCTTTGGATTTTTTTGTTACCTCTTCCATCAAGGCGATCCAATGGGTGATTTCAAGTAAAGTAAGAAGACTGTTTTTTCGTTCAAGGATAGCTTGATCAGCTAGATTAAAGGGCACATCGATCGGTGTGCGTTTCAGTTTCTCCTCAGAGATTGAGGCGGTGTCTAGCATAGAAAAAAGGTAAGAATACGTAGCGTAAGAATAGACAAAAGTCTTGAAGTCGTCAAATGAATCGTATTGTGCTGAGTGTAGGATTCGAACCTACGTAGGGCTAAGCCCAGCAGATTTACAGTCTGCCCTCGTTGGCCACTTGAGTAACTCAGCAATAGCAATTAGACGCACCGTGAGCCTTCGTCGGGAATCGAACCCGAGACCTCAGTCTTACCAAGACTGCGCTCTGCCAACTGAGCTACAAAGGCATTTTCTTGAGATCAAAAACCGTAAGCTTTGTATTATATACCCCAAACAAAGTGCCGCGGACATCAAACTAGGACAAGGTTTTGATTCTCCTGATCAGATTTACCTTATTTTATCAAACTTCGATGCAAAATAGTTGCCACATTTTTGATGGCTACTTGGGATGCCGATTCTCATATGGATGATTAAGAAAACTAACAAGGTATGAAGGGTTACAAAGAAGTAAGAAAAAGAACTGAATTGAGTTTGTAAGAGGGGGAATATCTCGCTATAGTTAATAGTATGCTGCGCCCTATCCGCGCTTTAATATCACACTTTACAGTCCTCACCAGCTATCGCAAATGGCACCTACAAATTGCAGGTGCAACGCTAGTCTTGGTGGGTGTTGTAGTAGGGATGTACTTCACACTCTCGGATTACCTGAGTGAAATTCATGCGTCTGACTCCACACAAAGTTGGACTTTTGCAACTGAGAGTGACTACACGCTCTCCGATAGCACAGCTATCGAAGTAACGGGAACATCCGCACGGCTAAAACTACAAGAATACTCAGGTGCCACTGCCAATACGAGCGCAGTGTTTCATTTGGATAATGATGTGGTTGATGCGAGTCCCAACGCAAACTCTGGATCCGCAACCTCTCTGTCGTACACCACCGGAAAATTTGACAATGCAGCGGTCTTCACGGGACAAGGAAGTGTGATTCAAGTTCCCGATTCTACATCATTATCCGTGACTGCTTCCCATACGCTTGAAGCCTGGGTCAACATGGATACAACTTTCAATGCGACCAGTCATAGTGAACGCCAGACAATTTATGACAAAGGCTCCTATCAACTCTACTTGGAGCACACCTCTGGAAAAATATTTTACGAGCTTGAGACCGCTGAAGCAAAAAGTTGGACCCAGCGCGCTGGTCCAAACCTTGATGCAAACAATGGGAACAGTATCAATAGTACCTGGGATCTCAATGGAAAACCGAATATTTATGACACCATAAAAGTAGGTAGCTACTTATACGCTGCCATTGGTTCTGCCACCGGCGCTAACGATGGGGAACTCTGGCGTTGTAGCGGCTGTGATGGGAGTACACCAACATGGACAAAAATTGGTGGAGATGGAGTCTTTAGTAGTTGGCCGATCGATACCTATGAATATATTGCCTCTTTAGGAACAGATGGCACTGTCCTCTATATCGGAATGGGAGGCAGTACAGCCGGTGATGGTGACTTGTGGCGTTGCAGTGGATGTGATGGAAGTAGTCCCACCTGGACAAAAGTTGGTGGAGATGCGGTGTCTAGTAGCTGGCCAGTGAACACCTACGAGAGCGTGACATCTATGGTGGTATCAGGCACGACAGTGTATGTTGGCCTTGGAAATAGCACGGCTGGAGATGCAGAAGTGTGGAGATGTACAAGCTGTAATACCTCTCCCGCTTGGGGGGGGAACAGAATTGGAGGAGATGCCACGAACAGTAGCTGGGCTAACTCTACCTATGAGGACGTCCGCTCACTAACCCTCATCGGCTCCCACTTGGTCGCAGGACTAGGAAATACGCAAGGAGACGGTGAGGTATGGAGTACCGATACTGGCACCATCAGCTGGGTGAAGCGAGGGGGAGACGGAACTGCAACAGGTGGTCAAAGCTGGGGGAGTCTAAATGAACAGGTCAATGGTCTAGGTGGAGACAGTAATATTTTGTATGTTGGCTTGGGAACAACACCGGCAAATGAAGCAGAAATTTGGAGGTGCGATTTATCCGCAACATGTACGGCCACTGCTGGATGGACACAAATTGGTGGAGATGGACTCAACACTAGTTGGAATACGAACTACGAAAGTGTCCGACGCTTACTCGTCTCTGGAACAACAATGTATGTGGGTTTAGGAGACAGTGGTGGAGATGCAGAAGTCTGGCAGTGTACCAACTGCACGGCCACACCTACTTGGACGAAATTGGGGGGTGATGGGACATATCTTGCGGGTCAAAGTTGGGGAGCCAATCATACGCAGGTAAATTCCTTTACATTGGATGGAACGACACTGTATGTGGGAATTTCTAGCACTGCTTTTTCAAGCGAACTGTGGAGATGTGACACCGGAGCTACCTGTACAAACACAGCAGGGTGGACACCTTTGGGTGGAGGTTACATTAATAACAGCTGGGAACTCATGGGTATTCAAACGGTTCAAGAATTGGCGTCCGGAAATGAGAAAGTATATGCCGGAACCGGGAACACTCAAGTCGGTAACGCTCTAGTCTGGGAATATGACCCTAGCGATGATAGTTGGACGATTATCGGTGGACAGGGGGCTAATGGAGGATGGAATATTGCCACCTACGAATCGGTAGATAGTCTTTTGTACTACAAAGGCATGCTATATGCAGGTCTTGGGAGAAGTACGGGTGATGGAGATGTGTGGCGTTGGAACGGAACAAGCTGGTCACAAGTTGGGGGTGATGCCCTGAATACCAGTTGGCCAGCATCCACATATGAAAGTGTTCCTAGTATGGTCGTGTATATGGGCAAACTGTATGCAGGCTTAGGAAATAATGCCAACGGAGATGCAGAAGTTTGGCGGTGCACGAACTGTGACACCACTCCTAGCTGGACGAAAGTAGGCGGAGATGGTCTATATTCAGGCTGGGCTGCCGGAACCTTCCGTGAGGTTGCCTCGATGGTTCAAACTAATGGAATGTTGTTTGTCGGATTAGCAGGGCCAACAACTGGGGACGCTGAAGTTTGGCGATGTTCTAGCGCATGTGATGGAGGCACTCCAGCTTGGACACGAGTTGGAGGAGATGGCATTAATAGCGGCTGGATCAATACCGCATACGAGCGGGTTGATTCCATGTCACTCTATAACGGTCAAATTATAGTCGGACTTGGAAATACAGCTGGGGATGCCGAAGTTTGGGCTTGTACGGGATGTGAGGGGGGAAGTGCAAGTTGGGGTGGGACACGCCTTGGCGGTGATGATCCCAGCGGAAGCTCCGGATCCACCTATGGGTGGGCAGATTCAACCTTTGAACAAGTGTTAGATCTGGTAGAGTATAACGGATTTCTTTATGCAGGATTAGGTATCACCGCTGGAGAATCGGAACTGTGGCGCTATGACACGGGTTCTTGGACAAAAGTGGGTGGAGATGGACTCAATAATAGCTGGGATTCCACCATCAACTATGTAAACGCACTGGCAGTACATAAGGGCAAACTCTATGCCGGAACGGGAGGAGACGCAAATAATGATGCAACCATCTGGTCGTATGGAAATGATTCGGTCGCAACCTCGGATGTGCTTAGCTTAACCTCTGGAACCTGGTATCACATTGCAGCAACCTATGATGCAGCTGATTCAGAAATGAAACTGTATCTAAACGGTGTCCAGAGTGGAACAACGAAAGCAGCAACATTGACCGTCGCGGATAATGCGAAAGCGTTATTAATTGGACGTGGCTATGGATCTCGTGGAAATGTGAGTGCGTCCGCTAGCTTTACTGGGAAAATGGACGAGCTTCGAATCTCTGATGTAGAGCGCTCTAGCTTTCAAACAACCCCGTATTCTACCCAAACGCAAACTATTCTTCCCACCAGTGCGGTCTATACTTCTGGAGTAAAAAACTTTGATGCATTTGCAGTCAGTGAAACCTTAAACGGTGGCACCGTAACGTATCGACTGTCGTCGGATGGCGGTTCAACCTGGAAGTATTACATCGGTGGAGCGTGGACAACATCTGCTTCAACAGCACAATCGAACACTGCCACAGAGATTAACAGCGAAATCGCTTCCTTTCCGATTGGAACTGGTGGAATTTTGTGGCAGGCAATTTTGACCGGTGATGGATCGGAGCAGGTCACCTTGTCTTCTGTTGACGTTGGTGCAATTCATGACGTGACAGCGCCTACAAACCCAGACACTTTGACTGCACTCTCCGCTGTAGCGGGAGATGCGATTGTGACCGAAACTTGGTATCAGCATGCGGGGCCATATTTTAGTTGGTCAGGTGCAACTGATACCGGAGGATCTGGTGTCTCAGGATACTACGTTTACTTTGGTACCGATCAAACCGCAGAGCCGGTTACGGCTGGAGTCTTTCAAGTTGGGACAACCTATACCGCAAGTAATTTATCCAGTGGATCGACCTATTATCTTCGCATAAAGGCTAAAGATAACGCTCAGAATACAACAGGCACGACCTGGTCTGCGTTTACCTATCAACTGGATAGTACGGCTCCAACCAATCCAGCCAGTGTGAGTGTGAACCCAGCAGGATATGCTGCAACAAACGACTACACCTTCAGTTGGCCAGCAGGAACGGATGGCGGTTCGGGCATCGCTGGCTATCAATATAAAACCGCGACGGCATCAGGAGCATTAGCTGACTGGTCAACTACCACGACGAGTCGAACGGTCTCTATTCCCGACGCAGCCTATCAGACTGGGGAAAACGTGTTTTATTTGCGCACACTAGATACTGCCGGGAACACGGCTGCAAGTTCGACGCAGGTCTCGTATTACTTTGGAGGTGACGGTCCCAGTGAGCCACAGTTTTTGGCAGCTTCACCGACTTCTAATACCACCAACGCATTCGCATTCTCTTGGCAGGCACCGGACACATTTTCGGGGTTAGCTAATGAATTGACCTACTGTTACACGGTAAACACGTTACCCAACGAAGATAACTGTACGTATACGAGTGCTGGAGCGACCTCATTATCGGCGAGTAGTTTTGCAACTCAAGTGGGTTTGAATACCTTTTATCTGGTGGCGAGAAACGGTGAAAACTACGGTTCCACCATTAACTATGCAAGTTACGCGAGTGTGACATTTACAGCTGACACCTCCGCTCCAGGGATTCCCTTAAATGCTGACATTGCCGACGTTTCCGTAAAATCAACCGAATCATGGAAACTTGCAGTGTCCTGGGAACCGCCCACCGATGAAGGATCAGGTGTGGAGTCCTATGAGATACATCGTTCGTTGGACGATACCACCTTCACTAAAGTTGCCGAAACAACTGGTATCGCTTTTGTCGATACTGGACTAGATCAAGCAGAATACTTTTACAAAGTGCGTGCCTGCGACAGTGTGAACAACTGTGGTTCGTATAGCACTGCCGTTTCATTAACCCCAACTGGAAAATTCACCTCGGCAGCGACATTATCCACTGGACCAACGATCAGTAATATCACGACCAAACAAGCAAAAATTAGTTGGGGAACCGATCGAGCCTCCGATTCAAAAATACAGTATGGTACCAGTGCGGGATCGTATTTTACGTCCGAACCCAGTACCTCAACCCAAACAACAGATCACAGCATCACGTTAACAAACTTAAGCCCGGGTACAACCTATTTTTATAAAGCGCGATGGACTGACGAGGATGGAAATACTGGGGCAAGTGCAGAAAAATCATTTACCACAGAAGCAGCCCCTTCCGTTAAAGATGTAGCCGTGAAAAATGTTGGCCTGACGTCAGGTCTCATTCAATTTACCTCCAGCGGTGCGTCGAAAGTGAAGATTTATTATGGAGAGACAACGGCATTTGGTGGCGTCAAGGAAATTACGACGGGAACCTCAGAGTCAAGCTATACGGCGCAAATTGAAGAATTAGAAGATGGGGTGAAATACTACTACAAGCTCAATGCCTTTGACTCGGAGAATGCAGAGTATGAAGGAACAATCCTAGATTTTTCAACACTCCCGCGACCTAAAATTTCTACGGTTCGTATTCAGCAGGTGCGAAATACTGCCCAACCTACCGTACTGGTGAGCTGGGAAACGAATACCCCGACTTCTAGCATCATTACCTATTATCCCACTTCAAATCCCGCACAAGCGAAAGATGAGGTGAATGTGGAACTCAAGGAAGGGGAACATCAGTTGCTCATCCGAGGGCTGGCTCCAGAGACCCCGTACACTTTAGTTGTAAAGGGGAGAGATCTTGCAGGAAACGAGGCGGCTTCGGATCCACAACGATTAACAACCGCAACCGACACACGGCCTGCTCAAATCACTGGTTTGACGGTTGAAGGTTCAGTTCAAGCGTCGCAAAACACCGAGGAATCAGTGGCTCAGCTGGTGGTCAGTTGGACGACAGATGAACCTGCAACATCACAAATTGAATATGGAGAAGGGACCGGGTCAACCTACTCCCAGCGTAGTCAGGAAGACTCCAATATGACGATCAATCATCTTGTCGTAATTACCGGATTGTCACCGTCCAAAGTCTATCATTTACGCGCCATCTCCAAGGATAAGGCAAATAACGAATCCAAATCCATTGATACGGTCACAATTACTGCCAAGGCAACCGACAATGCATTAGACTTAGTCATCACCAATTTACGCCAAGTATTTGGATTCCTTGGAGCACTGCAATAAACTAGTGAGCAATTTCCCCTATGAACCTTCAGTTTTTTCACATGAATGACAAATCCTTGGAAAGTCATCTAAAAATTTTAGGTACGCTAAACCTGATCACAACCTTCCTAATCTTAGTAACAGTTATCTGTTTCTCCTTATTTCAATTTGTGCGATTCAACGGACGCGAGATGCGAGAGTATACCAACTCTGCGCTCTATAGTATTGCACGTGAAGAAACTCGACATTTACATTTGGTACGCGACTATGCGGTGTGGGATGACATGGTGGAAGCAGTCCGAACGGGCGACCAGTATTGGATGGAATCCGCCTTTTTTGGATCGTTAGCGACCTTGGATGTGCAATCTTTCTGGATTCAGGATGATACCGGTATCCTTTTCTCCGCAAAGGAAGAGGGATACCAAGAATTACAGATTCCAACCTTTTCTGTTCCATCCGGTGTGACAGAGTTTTCCTTTTTTGGAAGAGATCAAGGTCGTGTGTTTCGCTATCAAGTGGTCCAAATCAAGCCGCATCTATCGGCTCAGCGATTAGTTGAGCCTGCCTATTTGATATCCGCTATCCATTGGGACGATGATCTTTTGGCGCATTTTGGAACCGTGACGCAGTCAACTATTGCGCTCACCAATGCTCCCGAAGCAAAGAATTCACTTTTTTCCATGCAATATGCGCAGGAGCTAGAGCAAATGGACACGCAGAGTGAACCAATATTTTTTAATATTCAACGTGAGAATGTATTCCTTGTGTTGTTTTCGCAATCTGTACTGTTAGCAATCGTGTTGTTTATTGTCATCCTGATCCCATCCTCACTCATCAATATCATATTTCAGCGACGCTGGATTCTAACCCCATTAACCAAGATCCGAGCGCTTTTGAGCACCCATACCCATTTTTATGCCCCGGATACCTTGAAAACCAAAAATGAGCTAAAGATCCTCTCACACCTAACGCAAGAATATATTGAGCAGGAGCAACAGGCGATTTTAAACTCGCAGCAGATGAAGGAACAAGCGCAACGTTTGCTGGAAGCAAATGAGCGGATTCGAGAAGAATTATTGCATAAAGAAAGACTCTCATTAGTGGTTGAAAATTCGACAAACGGCGTTCTGATCACCGACGAAAACATGGAAATCATCTATGTAAACCCAAGCTGGGAGCGACTCAATGGCTATTCTTCTCAAGAGGTAGTTCATCAGACTCCTCGAGTAGTGAAGAGTGGGAAAACAGATGATGGTGTCTATAAGATCATGTGGGAGTCACTAAACAATGG
>JAGOVC010000034.1 GCA_018060955.1 Candidatus Woesebacteria bacterium
CATCGAAGGCTACTAGTCCTCCAACTTTCACATAGGTGCACAATTGCTTGATAGCAGCGATCGGATCTTGGGTGTGCTGCAAGACTCCTCGACAGAATACTAAATCGATCTTCTCCGAATTGATCGGAAGATCAAAGAGGTCTGCACGAACGGCAGTGAGATTACTTGCCCCAATTGCTACATTACTAGATATTGCACTGGGATCAACCGTGATCACATGGTGTGCTAGGGTACGGAATAGATCTGTATACCGTCCAGCCCCAGACCCCACTTCCAACACCGTCAGGTTTTTTAGTCGAGATAGAGGAAACCCTAACAACTGGGCTAAATGTCCTTGGGTAATCTGTGTTCCATTGAAGCGATCAATTTGTACCTTTGCATATCGTTTCCACTGAAAGCCAAATGACTGTGCATAGTCGTGTGGGGTCACTAAAAAGGAGCAGATATTGATTATTGTTGTTCTTCCCTTCCCTATCGTTCGCTTTTCGATGAGGTTTGGGGAACGGGTGAAATAATTGTGTTCCATAGAGAGTGATCTTCTCTCTACATATGTACACTAGTTTTCCTATTTCTTACAGAGCAAAATGGAAATGAGAAGAAATCTAGTAACGCTTTGTAGCATTGGGAAACATGACTTCATGCTTTGGATGTTATTTACTCTGGCCACTGTGAAAGTAGCTTTGGTAATTCACGGATGCTTAGGATGGTACTGGCCCCAGCCTTCTTAAATTCGTCTGCAGAAATTGTTCGTTCCGCGATTCCTCGAAAGTGAACTCCTGCTCCAGATGCTGCCAGATAATCCGAAACAATATCCCCGACGTAGAGAATATTGACCGGTTCAATTCCAGATTCTTTGAGCACCGTTAACGTGGGAATAAATACTTTAGGATCAGGCTTATGAACCGACGTATCCTCTGCTGCCTGAATAAAGGTAAACTTTTGAATGGGTAAGCCAGCTGTCTCCAGATCGTATAACACGAGACTCTGTGCAGCAGAACTTAAAATGCATACTTTGTAATGGGGAAAGAGCAATTCCAATGTTTCTCTAGTTCCAGGATGCTCACGGTTTTTAAATTGTTGAACAATGGATTTGTAATTGCTAATAATTCCATCCACGGAGTCAACATCTCCGAAAACTAGTGATGTGAACTCTCGAAATGGTTTTCCCCAGTGGCTGTTGATTGTCGCATCCGATATCGATTGAGAATAGAAGTGTTCACCTGCATATTTAATGGCAGCAAACTTTGTCTCTCGTGTCTGTAGCAATGTATCATCAAGATCAAAAACAACAGCTTTAATCATAGGTGTAGTGTAACAGAATTTATTTTAAGTCCCTTAGGTTCTTGAATATCAAACTAGGGTTGAAAGTCAATGAAAAATGAAGTTGACGATTAAAGATCTAGTTCCTCCAGTTGTGAAGAACTTTCTAGTTTCGATTTCTTCTCCCACGAATTTGTTCACCTTTTTTTCGATCATGTCGCTTCCGATCTTTAGAGTGCTGCGCCCCCATGTTTTGATCTCTAACAATCTGTAGCGCAAGAAAGATACTGGCTTGATGATCTTCTGGAAGTTCTATGGAACCATTAGCGATGTTATTAAGTACAGCACTAGCCATTTCCGGTATTAGCGGAGGGTACAACATGTGCCTTGTTAGAATTTCCTCTGCCATCTTCAAGCTCATTTCTCTATTTGCCATGCGAAGATTATAGCACTGCTCTTTACTGCTTTTGCATAGCCAATTCTCAAGTTGGTTTGATGGAAAATCGTGGACAGACAACTGCGTATCATCTACGAACTAAGGTAAAACCATGAAGAAACAAAGTCAGAAATGGTGACAGTTTCTCCTGAGAATTGCCAACGTTTGCCAGCGGAATCTCGTTTATTAGGCAAGTGCGTTTTTTGGGGTTTGTTCCGGCTTGATTCCGAGGTTGGAGAACGGTGAATTTTCTCTTTCTCATCTTCTTCATGATTCGTTGCATGCCAGGTGTCTCCATGCCAATGACCTCCACCAATCCCAGGTAAACCAAGGGAGGAAAATCCACCTATGTTCGACCCTACCGATGCAACACAGTGCGCACACAATGCCCCTCCGTGTGCAAACATACTAGCTAAACTCCCAACTGAACTGATGAGTCCAGAGGATACCGTTAATACATCTTGCGGCACTGCGGTCATAAAGCGTTCTGAAACCACCTGCTCTGCAGGTAAACCTATCCCCGTTTGAATCTGCGCTGAGTTTACAACGTAGGAGGTCGAATTTAAAACTGCAAAAAAATCCTCATCAGAAATATCAGAGGATGAAATGTTGGGTTTCTTCTCCGTGCGTCTACGACCGAACACGTCCACGAATTGCTCGAAGCGGTTCATTGTTCATCACTCCCTCTAAAGTTTGTTCTACAATCCGTTCAACGTTGTGAACACCTAAACCAGGTACAATTGCGACCTCACTGCCCACTGCAATACTCAGATCTGCAGCTGTCGAGAGTGTTGTCGGAGATAACACTTGAATTTCTTCGGGGCGTACAACTTCATAGAGCATTGCACCATTTTCCAACTGCCGTGGATCATAGATTGCAACGTCGCCATGTTCTGCACCACCTACTGTTCGTAATTTTGAATACGCTCCAAGCCGCGTTCCAATCTCATTCGTGCTGCTGCTGTGAAGAGTGTGTGGCAGTTCACCGATTGCAGTGGTTTCATTCAGGCCTTGAGCTTGTAACCACTGTTCACTTTGCGATGATGGAATCCCTACCGCGGTGATCAAACCAAACACAGGAGTTAAATGGTCTGAGGAACTAGAAAGTGATATTCTCGTATCTTCGCAACGTGCACCGGCTTTCTCCATCAAACCGAGCATACCCCAGGAAGCAATCTGTCCTGCTGCAATCAACCGTTGTTCCTCTGGCGAGGGCGCAAACTGTACGGTTGGGGTTGAGTTATTCCACTCTGAGACTGCACCAACATTTACCCCAGATAGAAATCCCACTAATGCGGGAACGGGCTTCCCCCCTGTTTGCGGAGAATTGAATAATGTTACTCGAACAAAGCCTGGTACCACTAAATTATGGGGATGAGGATATCGATACCGAATTTCTACCCAGCTTTCCGAATATTTCGATCGAAGCATTGCCAACGTTCCCTTGAAGTGTGAAACATCTAGAGCTAGTGGCAGTAGTCGACTTGCTTGCTCTATCCGCACTCTATCTAGAGATTGGGCATCCAAGGTTGATGATTGAATCCTTGAAGTACTTCGTTCTATTTGTGAACGTAACATTGTTGGTCCTTTGGGTATGAATGAATACGCTTATTATGCAACGTAGTTGCGTAATAAGCAAGTGGTCTGTTTTTACCTAGGAGTCCGACAGTACTGCCAAATCCATGAAAATGAGAAACCCACAACCTATGGGTGCAATTTAGGCGTCTCTGTATCGAGATGGTACAAAGGATCACTCCATTTTTATAATTGGAAAAACAAGGTACTAAAGCCCGAATACTCAGATAGTATTTCGACTTTTGAGAACCTCAATGAGTGGAAGGAATGCATCCACATCCTGTATGTCACCTCTCCCGTTTTGTTTAACAGACTCCTCTGTCGTCTTAATTCGCCATAAGGCTGCACGCACGAGTAACTGATGCATTTGAATCGAATTTTCCATTAAATCTAACAAGGAGGGGTTCTCTGAATTCCACACAATCGAATCCACAATGAGCACAGCGGTTGCGAAATCTGCGGGCCGCCAGTATAACGAGAGATCAATGATTGCAGGATCAAGATCCGGATGAAAAAGAATGTTTCCACAAATGTCTCCATGAATTAGCTGGTTTGGAAGCGCTATGGGTTTGAGCATGTTTATCAACGGACCAGCGGTGTGAGCAAGTCGTTCACCATATTCCAGTTTTTGTTCTCCCCATACCATACGATCAGCTACTGCCCATGGATGGGTTGCTGCATCGATAAAATCGGGACGACTAAATCCTTGTAGAGCGGTATGAAACAAACGGCAAATTGCAACTTTTTCTTTCGCTCGTTTTGTCGTTTCACTTCCTTCAAGAAACTTTGATGCTTCCCATCCGTTGTACACCCATTCGCCATCCACGGTTCTTACTGGCGTAGCTAGACGATATCCTTTTTGAGGAAGCGATGACATAAGCTCTGCTCTCCAGATACTTTCCTCCGTCGTGATGATTGGTTTGAATACGATAGAACCAACCTTATACGATTTACCTTCTCCCCCCATTAGTCGTTGCGGTATGCCGTTTACTTGAAAGACACGGAGAATGTCTGGTGACGGTGGGGTGAACATTTCTTGTGATGCAGTCATAGGAAACTTGTTTTTTAATAGCGAAAGAAATTCAGATTATCGGTTGGAAATTTTATCAAATAACTGAAGTATCTGTTCCTTTAATACACCAGTTTCAATAGCAATCTTGTAGCCTGAATCATCCGCTAGGTTTTGCATTCGGATTCTGCGAGGTCGAAGCAGCTGTGGTAAGTCATCCCGTGTTAAACCCACAACAACTTTGGAAATCTTTGCTTGGAAAATACCTGAAGCACACATTGGGCAAGGTTCATTCGTACAGTAAATGGTACAGTCGTTGAGCTCATTACGCCCTAAAGTTCGACACGCATCCCGCAAAGCTAACAACTCAGCATGGTCAGTGACATCACCTGTTGTTCCGTTTTCGCACTTCCCTCTGCCGACTATCTTTCCATCAGCGATGATCACCGCTCCAAATGGTAAATCACCTGCTTGTTGGGCACTTGTTGCCTCAACGATTGCTTCTTTCATGAAGGTGTCATTTGTATTCATACCTAGGAGTATATCTCATCACCTTATTTCACTAAACCAAAATATGTCAGAATCAAATCGGTTGCCCCGTTGTTTTTCAAACTGTGTTCCTCTGTGGGCTCAATGACAACACATGCCCCTTCGTTCAACTGATACTCAACTGAATTAATAGTCATCGCACACTGCCCGCTACTCACAAGAAAGACCTCGTACATATCGGTATGTTGATGCGAAGTGACAGTTCCATTAACTGGGATTGTAGCCTGGGAAAATCCAGTTAGATGTGGAACTTCTCCATTTTTTATCATTACCTTTTTCATGAGTTGTGGATCATGTGACACGGGTTGTTCAGCCAGCTCTGCAAGCGATGACATTTTCATATAGTGAAAGTATAGCAGGACAGATTTTACGAACAAATTACGAATCTAGTCAGCATTGATGATATTCAAGCTGATGAATTATTCATTCGTAAGATTGAAATATGAAGACACGTGCTCATGCAGTAGCTTATTGGTCGCAATGATGGATGTCGTAGACTCATTTACGGGATTACCATTCATGTCAGTGACGTGTCCTCCAGCTTCTTGCACTAAGATAGAAACGGCTGCAATGTCCCACAGTTTTGTTTGTGCTTCTACCATGATGTCTACTTTCCCTTGGGCTAGCAGATGGTAACACCAGAAATCTCCGATACCCCGATGCGCCAGAGTCGCATTTTCAATTTTTAAAAGCGATGGAAGCTGGTGTGTTTTTTCAAAACTACCAATACTACCAAAACACAGATATGCATCAGCTATGTTCGCGATGGTAGAGACATGCACTTTTTGGCCGTTAACAAAAGTACCCTGTCCTTTTTCAGCATATGCCAGTTCACCTAGTGCAGGGGCATTTGACACTCCCAAAATAACTTCACCGTCTTTCATGAGAGCTAATAGTGAGGAAAAGAGTGGCACTTTTCGCATGTAGTTTTTAGTACCATCGATCGGATCAATGATCCATAGAAATGGAGACTGCGTATCATCACTTCCACGTTCTTCTCCTAGAATTCTATGATCTGGAAATGCATCGTGGATACGCGTGCGAATGATTTTCTCTGCTTCCTGATCCGCAATCGTTACCGGAGTTCTATCTGCTTTAAGAGTCACGCGTATCTCATCGGAGTAATATTTGGTAATGACTTCTTCTGCTTCTTTAATGGCTTGAAGTGCTACTTGAAGGTATTGTGATTGTGACATCAGACTATTGTAGCAAGGAAATTGCCACTACTAGGCAGATATTCATCAGCTCAAGTCCAGAGAGTTTACAACGGTGCGTTCACGATTCTGCAGTATGAAGGGCGTAGTTTTGAAGCAACACACCATACATAAGATATTTTTCTGCATCTTCAATGGTTATTACTTTCAACTCTTCTTTTGAAATTTCCAACACTATCCTATGAATATAAGGTGCAACTTCGTTTTCTTGAATAGAGTTAGCCCATCGTTTAGCTTCCAGTGCAAAACGAAGAGCAGCAGTTGTTGAACCTCGTTGTGTGAGTGATGCCACTCGGAATAGGTCGTTCGATAGTGAGCCAACCAGAAGATGTGTGTTGTTCATAGGATGATACCAAAAAAATACGCTGATAATTCTGAATATTTCTTTTTGATTTCCTCACTCTGAATTTCATTTTTCATATTATTATCTCTAGGACGAATATTAATGAATGAATTAAAATCAATTTCATTTGTTTCAAGATCTATTCCTCCACCCCAAAGAGCATGTTGGCTTGATCCTTGTTGAAGCAAGATCTGTTCACCCTCAAAATGTCTATCCATTCCAGCCGAACAGACTTTCTTTTCAATATCAATCACAGTTTTGATATACACCTCAAACTGCTCTTTCAACTTCTCAATTTCTTCAATGGAAAATGGTTGTGCCTTGGTGATGATCATGTACGAGAGATAATAACAAACAAAGTCATTAATTGGAATTTATCTGTGAAGCCTGGAACCAATTTAGCTTTAAGATGATTACTATCATACTATTCTAGGCTTCTCTTCCATAGCATGAAATTCTGACCTTTACCAAAATAATCATTTAATACTAGCGTTGGTTTCCCAATTCGTTTGGTCCAATATTCTTGCGCTGTTTTAAACCCACTATCAAGAAAATAAGTAACAGCTTTCCTTTTTTTTAACTCATTTACGATCGAAGTAAAGAGAGTTGTTCCTATACCCTGAGTTTGGTATTCTGGCAAAACTAGCAGGTGTTTAATTTCAAATGAATTCTCCCCTGCTTCGGGGAAATATTCTTTCAATGTTTCAGTCACTGCGCCAAATGAGATGCATCCCACTATTTTTTCTCTAGATTTTGCAATTAAAAAATACTCTTGCTCTCCTTTAGTTGCTAAATCTGTTTGAAAATCTCTAAGCTTACGGTCGAACTCGTTTTTTAGGATGTTGGGGTCACTTAAAATGATATTTTCTCTTCGAAACGCATCCGTTGTGACATTCGAAATAAGTGCTGATAAATCCTCAGTATCACGAAGTGATGGTCTGGATATAGTAACCTGAATTGCGGGACTCTTGGAGGGTGGTCGAACCTGTCTAAAGTTTTCCGCAATCCAGGAATCCATTGAATCATTTTGCTTATACGTTATATGTTTTTCACTTTCAGTAGGAGACTCCATTTCTTGTACTGTTCCTTCAAAGGCTTCGTCAGACACATCAAATCGCAGTTTACTTATTCTATTTTCCTGTAGTCTTTTTCTTGCTACTTTTGCGGGAACATCTACATAGACAGTGACTACGTCAACTCCTCGCTTTTCTCCAATTGCTCGGACACAATCTCTTTCAGATTTTGTGAAGTTTCCCGTGTCATTAAGGACCGTTTCACCAGTCTTCAAAGCATTATCGATTCGTTGATACATTTCTTGATAGATATTGTCCCATCCTGATTGGTCAATATCTTCATCAGTAATGTCGTTTCCGAGAAGTTCGAACTTTATCTCATCTAGATCAATCCGTCTCCAATGAAACATCTCAACTAGTTTTTTTGTAATTGTTGTTTTACCTGAAAATGGGAGACCGCAGAAAATAAATAGTCTACTCATGCAACGAGTATATCAGTGGTCATAGCGAATATATATGAAAACCGGAATTTGTGGAAGATCTGAGATCCTAATTCACTTGTAATAATTCTGCAAGTGCGGTAGCTTTTTCTCGTATTTGTGCGTGAGTACTCTCATCTACTTCTAAAGTTTTTATCGGTTTTAAGAATGCTTGGAAACCTGCAACTGCGCTAATAACCTGTTCACTCCCAGTAATTGTAGTAGTATCAAGTTTCTTAAAAAATGACATCGCTATAACAAACACTTGAAAGTCACTAGCCCTCTGCTCATCCGTAAATACCTTTAATGCTTCATCAATTGTTGAAAAATATTCACTTCCCATAATCTTTCCCTTTCATTTTTAGTTGCGAGAAGTATATCAAACTGATCAGAGACAGAGAAGGAAGCATTTTAGCAATAGGTTTTTTTGACAGATTTTTTCGTCTATTATTGAGTTTGAAACGATTTGCAGTGATGCGTTGAGCATGTTCGAACTTATTTCAAGAATGTGAGTATGTCTTGTAAATTAGAAGGATGACACGCAAGTACTGGATAGATCTTCCCTGAATCATTCAGATCAAATAAAATCTGCTCTCCATTCAAAGAGACTATCTCTCCCCCAGCTTCCCGAATGATGAGAGTGGCGGCGGCTATGTCCCAAATATTGCTCTTAGCAAACATACAAATTTGAAATACGTTATCGGCAACTTTGACAAGATCTAAAGCACCTGCTCCCATTATTCGTACACCTCTTACAGATGCAAAAATATTTTTCATGAATAGTAATTCTTTTTCTCGTAGCTCCTCATTCGAATGAACGTAAGTGGCCACCATTGAGTCTCTCAACGTTTTCGCTTCAAGGTGAAGACTGACTTTCTGATTATTTCGTTGCTTCTGTGCACCTTTCCCTTTTTCTGCCCAATACATCGTATCGGTTAAAGGTTCATACAAGATTCCATACGTAAGTTCTCCATTAACAAAACACCCCACAGAGATGACAAAATATTCTATACCTGATGCAAAGTTGGTCGTTCCATCAATTGGGTCGATTGCGAAGAGGTATTTACCTTTTTTATCAAGTCCACTTTCCTCACCAATAAAACCAATTTCAGTATCTGCGATACCTGACTTAACCATTCTGTTGAGGATGACTTCTTGAATGCACTGTTGACTGATTATATCTGCTTTTGTGACTAGGTCTTGACTAGACGTTTTGAATTGTGGTTCTAATCGTTCTTCAAAGAAATCTTTCACTAACTTAGAAGACTGAGAAACTGCTTCGAATAAAATGTCGATCATTGGAGGTTTATTTGACATAAAGTGATTATAACGCGATGCAATTAAAAATGGGTTTCAGAAGAAATCACGACAAAACATGTTTTTAATAGACTTATAGATCAATCTATTATAATTTGCAGGCCTTGAAGGAGGATGTGCGAACCTACTTTCAGTTGAAATCCTCACATGCTAAATTATGTATGTCTTAAAAGAAGGAGGTTCCATGGAAATTACTAATTACTCTCTCGTAAATCTAGACGGAATAATTGGAAACTGGTCTCCTGAAGATATGGAAATGATATTTCAACTCACCAGCGCAGCTAGCATTCAGGAGTTGATTTTAGCTACTCAGGATGAAATAGATAGACGAGCAACAGGAGCAGAGGATAACGGTATTGAGACTCAATCACTTATAAATGGCGTTGCCTTCTTGCATTCGTTGATTCAAGCCAATTCCTAAACAATATTTACAGTCTGTTGAAGTTGCTTTCACGATTAAAAGCAGATCCTAAGAGTCCTAATGCATTTTGACATGAGTTATAGATCTTTGCATACCGCTCATCTTCTATCGCTGCTAAAACCGCAACATGAGAAACATGACGTAGTATCTCATCTACATCTAATGCTTGAGAGTATGTTTCGCTAGTAAGTCGGCCACCTTGTGACTTGGAAGCAATATCGTTTGCTATTTTATAGAGGTTTAGAACGGCCATCTCTAACTTATCAAAATCTCCTTGTTCAATTATCTCTTTTACATGCTGGAGACTGATAATATTTTCTGTCATTGCAATATTATACAGTACGTTCGAGCCTTCCTTCTGCCTATACAAAAATCGAACCTAATTTTCTTGAGGAAGTGTTGTCAAAAAAGTGAGAAGCAGGGGCGGAAGGAATCGGACCTTCATCAAAGCTTTTGGAGAGCTCTATTCTACCATTAAACTACGCCCCTAAATTGCTCGAGAAAGTAGTATATAGCCAGAATATCTCTTTGGCAATTTTGGCAT
>JAGOVC010000088.1 GCA_018060955.1 Candidatus Woesebacteria bacterium
TGTAAAGGGAGCGAGGTATTCTCGATGACCAATTTGTTTTCCGCATACCGGAAGATTACCTCATCAGGGAGCTGATCAATGACACTAGGAATTTCTTGTTGTGCGAGGGTAATGAGGGGAGGCAGCGTTTGAAAACGAAGATCGATAGTATTAAATAGTACGGTTACTCCTGAGACAATTAGAAAGAAGACCACGGATGACAGAACAGGTGCACTTAGCTTACCTAGGTAAAATTGTGGAGTGGTTAATGCAAATCGTAGTTGAGAGAAGAACCAAAAGTGTCGATACATACACCGTATCGTATCATGGCGACCGATCTTTCATTCTGTGCAGTTCCCTCTATAATAGGACTACATTAAAGGAGAACTATGTTTAACTTTGCCCCACTCAAACAAGACGCTGAAAAACTCATTGAGGTGTTTGCCTCGGATCTTGCCACTATTCGCACCGGGAGAGCAAAACCCTCATTGGTTGAAAACATCGAGGTGCAGGCCTATGGCTCGATGATGAAGATGCTCGAATTGGCCTCGATCACTGCACCAGACTCTTCCTCAATTGTCATCAAACCTTGGGACAAATCAGTCTTAAAAGATATCGAAAAAGCAATCTCGATTTCTGATCTTCACATCCCACCCGTCAATGATGGAGAGCAAGTTCGCTTAAACATTCCTCCATTAACTGGAGAACGTCGACAGGAACTGATCAAATTAGTTGCGCAGAAAAAACACGCAGCCCTGGATATGCTGCGCGATATTCGAACCAAATACAAGAAAATGGTCGATAACCAAAAAGGACAGGCTGGAGTGAGTGAAGACGATATTAAGCGTGATTTAGAAGCCTTGCAAAAACATACGGAAGAATTCACTGCCAAGTTAGAAGATCGGGCAGACTTGAAAGAAAAAGAACTTTCCGAGCTATAGTACTAGTTCTTATCTGGTTTTCCGTTTGAGATAACGGCGGCATTCCCGTACAATTGCTCCATGCAAATTTTAATTTTTGTGGGGGTGTTATTGTTCCTCATCATCATTCATGAACTCGGACATTTTTTTACTGCGCTCTGGTGTAAAGTAAACGTTTTAGAGTTCGGAATTGGCATTCCTCCCAAAGTAAAAACGCTCTTTTCCTTTAAAGGGATTCCGTTCACCCTGAATGCGCTTCCTTTTGGTGGTTTTGTACGGATGGAAGGAGAGGGAGAAAGTGAAAACGGAGAAACCCCAAGGCAACCAGGAACAGTGTCACTGCGCGAACTCCCACTGCCTAAAAAACTTTTGGTAGTGTTATCCGGAGCCACAATCAATTTTCTTTTTGGAATCTTGGCATTCACGATCATCTTTTCGATTGTTGGAATTCCGGTGAAAAGTCCATTCGTCAAGGTTTCAGGTGTGTCCCCAAACAGTCCAGCGGAAATGGTTGGACTGCGTGCCAATGATGAGATTAAAGCGGTTCAAACAGATAACCAAACAGTAACCATTACGGATCAAGATCAGTTTGTAGCGTTGGTGAAGGAACAGAAAGGGAAGTCCATTACACTTGAAATTAGCCGAGATGGAACGGTGCAACAGATCCCGGTGACGGTTCGTACTGATGATCAGATCCCCGCAGGGGATGGAGCTTTAGGTGTGGGATTGACCTCAGAAACACTGCAACGTTTTGCCTGGTATGAGATGCCATTTCGAGCGATGCTGGTTGGAATTGATCAATCGGTACAGTTCGGTTGGCTCATTTTACGCTCTTTAGGGACGATGGTTGGAGATCTTGCATCCAAAGGGACTGTGCCGACTGATGTTGCTGGACCAATTGGTATTGCCTACCAGGTAGAGAAACAAGATTTGTTTTCTGCGGGTCCGTTGGCAATTTTAAACTTTGCCGCCATGCTCTCGGTGAACTTGGCAATTATGAATGTGCTTCCAATTCCAGCTTTGGATGGGGGACGAGCATTCTTTATGCTGATTGAGAAATTGTTTCCAAAGTCCAAGCGTGTGCAAATAGAACAAATCTTTAATAATGTGGGATTTACGCTCCTTATTGGGTTGCTCATCCTCATTACCTTTAAGGACGTTGTTCAAATTATTCGGCCGTAAGAGCGTCTCTTGTCAAACCCACGATAGGTCTGCATACTTACTGTATGCGTCGAGCACTTTTTTGTCTTACCTTTCTTCTTTTCTTCACTTTGTTTGCTCTCAAGCAACCTTCACATGCGCAAGCAGGTCGTACCTGTTGTGAACGTCGCTATCTACCCAACGGCGCAGTAGATCCCGCTGGCTGTAATGCCTGTACCGAAGGGATTGATACCAAAAACTATGGAGATAGTTGTGGATCTGTTCCATACCCATCCTGTCAGATGTGTCCAGCTAGTCGACCTATTGCCAATGCTTGTGGTGGCGGAGGAAGTACACCTAATCCCACGGCTCCTCCCACCGCACCTCCACCCGTATGTACCTGTGATACGTGGAAACCAGCAGAGTGTGGCGCTGCAGGTGGATGTGCATTAGGACAACGCAGGATTCTGCGTACCTGTAGTCCAGCCGGTTGTCAGGTTCAATCCATGTGCCAAGCAGACCCAACCTGTTCAGCGACGGTTACCTCCACAATTCAGACCGATCCATCTTTAGCTGGCAAAGCTCCTCCACAACGTATTGGAGGTTTTGGCGGTGGATACTGTATCTCTACCGATCCCGGAACGCCAATCGGAACTGGAAGTATTTCTGCAAAAGATGCGAGTGGAAAAGTCACAAATGGAACCATTACCTCGGGGGTGTATAAGATTTCTAACTTAGACC
>JAGOVC010000089.1 GCA_018060955.1 Candidatus Woesebacteria bacterium
GACATCTTCAACGTAATCTTTGTTCGAGACAACAATGACATGCTCAGGATCGACAAACTCCAACGCACGTTGGTAGGTATCCTGCATCAAGGTGTTTTCAGAGTAGAGGCGAAGAAATTGTTTCGGTGTTTTTTCCCGACTTTTGGGCCACAGACGTGTACCACCACCACCGGCAAGGATAACAACATACACATGATTTACCGAACTCATAACGCTTCCTTTCCTTCGTCAGACCTACGAGTAGAGAATTATTCTACACCATCCCTATTCAAACAGTTGTGATACAGTTTGGAAATAGTCTCTTGGAATGAAGCAATAAATACATCTTTTGAAAACTTTTGGGCATGTTCCCGAATCACTTCATGATTCCACTCGATGTTACCTACTTTTTGGATCGCTTCCGCAAAAGCTGTAGCGGTTTGATCTTGTACAAGCAGACCGGTTTTCTTGTGAATCACTGTCTCTGCTACTCCACTTCTAGAATACGTGACCACTGGTGTCCCCGATAACTGTGCTTCCACACTGACGATCCCAAAGTCTTCTTCTTGCGGGCAAAGCAGAGCATACGCTTGACTGTAATAGTCCGCTAACTCATGTTCAGACACAAACTCCTTAAAGGAGATCAAGGAGTTTCCGTTTGCTATCGTTTGCAGTCGTTCTTTATCATTCCCTGTTCCGACGATAACAAGTGGAACGTTTGCCAGAATACAAGCTTCTATGGCAATCTCAATTCTTTTATATTCCACCAATCGTGATACAACGAGAAAATATGAACGATTCAATTTAGTAGCACTCACATCATTCATTGCTACAGGAGGGTAGATGACTGAATGGACAGGGCGTCTATAAAACTTCTGGATGCGTGAGGCTATCAAGTTTGAAATTGCGATATAGTAATCCGGTCTGCTAGCAGCGATAACATCAATGCTTCGAAGTGAAGAAAAAATGAATTGTCGCAGCCATCGAAGATGCTTCCCAGCATACAGATGCGTATGACTCCACAAATAGCGTGTAGGGGTCAAACAATAACAAACATGGAGTTGATCCGTTCGTGTCACCACTGATTTGGCAAACTCACTGGTCACCGAAATAACGATCGGAAATGCGGATAGCTCCAACGTCTCAAAGGCTAGCGACATCAACAGTGCTGCTTGCTCATGGCGGGTTCTAAAGTAGGGAATCTTTTGCAAAAAGCTGGTACCAATTCTCCAATTTCCCACCCAAGATGCGGCCTGAGGGGCGAAAACGGACGTATACAAGACACTGTTGGGAAATGCTTCTCGAAGTGCTAAAAGTACACGCTCCGCACCTCCGAATTTGTTGACACGGTCATACACAATTGCGATTGGTAGCTCGCTAACTTCTTTTCTGGAGAGCTTTTTCATAAATAGTGATGGTTTCTTCTGCCATAGTATCCCAAGAGTACCGACGAACAAACTCTTGTGCCAATGAGAGATCAACAACTTTTTTGTCTAATGATTCGACAACTCGTGCAAGATCAGAGGGATCGTGTGGATTAAAATACGCGGCATGGTCTTGATAGATTTCCTTAAAAATTGGAATGTTGGATGCAATCACCCTGATACCTGCGGCCATAGCTTCCACCCCGGTCAATCCGAAACCTTCAGATAGTGAGGGTTGGATGAGTGCACTAGCCCGCTTGTACCAGCTTTTAAGTTTCTCATCAGATAATCGTCCGACATACTGGACGCGATGCTCCATTTTCATGTTTTTGACATCCTGCATAAACTGATCCACGAATACAGAGCGGGATGACGATACAACAAGAGAGTATTCTGGTAATTTCTCCAGTGCCTGAACAATGGCTAGTACGTTTTTGTGCGGATATAAAGACCCCGTATAGAATAGGACTTTCTCCCGTTTTGTTTTCGGTAGCGATTGAGAAAACCAACTAGGATCGACACCTTCATACGTGATGGAAACTTTTTTTGACTCAAGTGTTGGAAACAATCTAACAATTGAGTCTTTTACCGTTCTTGCAGGAACAATAATTTGATTGGCTTGACGAATAGCCCGCGCAACAATAATGCGATACGCTTGATATTTGAGCGCATATTTCATCGGGGAAAGAGTCGTTACAGTTGATCCCTTGCTCTCATGCCATAAGAGGTCATGAATGGTAACCACAGTTTTTCCATCATAGAGTAACGGAACATTGAAATGCGGAACATGGAGTAAATCTAGCTTAGCTTTCCCAAAAATTGCTGGCATGTTCAATTGTTCTGACAAGGAATAATGGCGGAATGGAGAATAAACAATCGCTACATTTGAGCCGAACTCAAATTCCTGAGCTTGCTCCTGATCGTGAAAAAAAAGAACAAAATCGAACGTCTGATTTCTTGTTACCCGTTTCACAAGTTCTTCAACGTATCTGCCAATTCCAGCATGCTTGAATCCTGACAGACGACAATCAATTCCGATTCTGGTTTTCATGACAATTTACGCTTTCCTCGCATATAAATTTGTTGAAATTGCTCGGACGATAAATATTTATACGGAATATTTGTTTTATGAACGTTATAAAAACTAGCAATATAGACGCGAGCAGCTTCCTTTTGCAAAGACTCTTCTACTGACGTTGTCTGTAATACTTTACGTAAAATAAACTCTGCAATCATCCCCGATAAGTCTTCGGTAAAAAGAACAACATTATGAATTTGATTAATCTCTGTACGAAGAGTTTCTAAGAATTCAT
>JAGOVC010000035.1 GCA_018060955.1 Candidatus Woesebacteria bacterium
CGAAATCATCATTTAACTGGAAAATTGGAGGAAAGGCAGGCGAAGGAATTGTAGCCACCTCTTTTTTAATGCCAAGATCTGTCAGAAAGCAGGCCTCTCCTTGTTTGAATACGGTGAGTATCCCTCCCTGATCCGAGGAAGTCATACGACCGGACAAGTTCATGCTTCCAAAACTCCGGTGTCCTGCCAAGAAAAAATGGTCGACCTGATGGTGGTGCTGAATGAAGATTGTATTCGACTACACCTAGATGAGTTCACTCCACAAACAAAATTCTTAATTGATTTAGCCGATGACAAAATTGATTTTTCCAAATACCCGAGCATTTCTAAAGAACAAGTGATCTGTGTCCCGATGGTGCAAATTGCCCGGGAGACAACCGGAAAAAGTTTGGCCTCTAACATGGTTAGTCTTGCGGTTAGCTGTGAGCTTCTGGGTCTTAAACAGGAGTATTTGCATGCCGTCATCACATCCTTCTTTGAACGCAAAGGACCGGATGTTGTCAATGAAAATCTCGCTGCGGCGAAAAAAGGATATGAGTTTATTCTCACCTTACAACAAAGCACAACAGAACTTCCGACTGCCACTACAGCCCCTTCGAATGTATCGGGAAGCGAGTCTGTAGAAGCAAGTACGCTTGCCTCTGACCCGCTTACTGCCGGACAACCCGCGGAGAAGCAACAAGCAATGTCAGAAACGGCTTCTAGCGATCAACCAGCCTCAGACACACTCCTTCTCACTGGAACCGAAGCAATTGGGTTTGGAGCCCTTTCCGCTGGTGTCCAATATTACAGTGCCTACCCGATGACACCCTCTTCAGCTTTGATGACCTTTATGGCAGATGCCTCCGAAAAGTATCCCCTTGTTCTCAAACATGCAGAAGATGAGATTGCAGCCATGAACAATGTGATTGGGGCAGGCTTTACTGGAGTTCGTGCCATGACCGGAACCGCCGGTGGTGGTTTTGCCTTAATGGTTGAAGCTGTATCGCTTGCAGGCGTCACGGAAGTTCCGTTGGTCTGTATGGTCGGAGGTCGCCCTGGACCCGCTACCGGACTTCCCACCTGGACCTCACAGACAGATCTCTCCTTTGTGCTCCATGCGGGTCATGGAGAATTTCCTAGAGTTGTCTTCACTCCTGGAAACTTAGAAGAATGCTTTAAGTTGACTCGATTGTCGTTTATCTTGGCAGAAAAATACCATACCCAAGCCTACATCATTGCGGACAAACTTCTCTTAGAGTCGCGCATGACCACGATTCCTTTTCCAACAAAATATAGTAATCAACAATATTCGTTTGCCCAGGATCCATTGCCCGAAGACCAGTCGTATCGACGTTTCGAGGTCACCCAAGAGGGATATTCACCCCGCTCTGTCCCTGGCCAATCCAATGGTCTTCAGCTTACCAATTCGTACGAACATGATACGTATGGATATGCCACGGAAGATGCCACCCTTGCAAAACAAATGGTTGAAAAGCGGATGCGAAAATGGGAGGGCTTAATTGCGGAAGTTCCAGGACCAGTGCTCATCGGTCCAGAAAATGCAGATCTTACTGTAGTGTGCTGGGGAAGCACTCGATTGGTCATGGAAGAAGTACTGCGACGGGTTAACACTGATGGAAAAACAGCCGTAAACACGATTCATTTGATGACGATGCTTCCATTTAAAGTGGAGGAGTTTAAAGCATTAGTTGGTGTGGCAAAGAAACTTGTAATCATTGAAGAAAATTTCATGGGTCAAGCAGAGAACCATATTAAGGCTCAAACTGGAATTACCTTTGATCATCGTATTCATCGCTATGATGGTCGTCCATTCTATGCGGATGACATTGTAGAGGAGTTGCAAGCAATTTAAAGGATACTATGCCAGAAACAGACCCTACCCACTGGAAATATGATTCAGAAGGTGCTCCTTTCTTAGATCTAGAACAACTGCTAGCGGTGCGGGAAGAACTCGCAATTAAAGAAGCACAACGACAGGAAGAGTTACAAACCGCTATTCAAGAGATTTTAGAGAGTGAAGGTCCAATGTTAGGTACCACACTCTATGCGAAACTTAAAAAACGCTATCCGAGCATTACAATGCCTGAATATCGGAACGCTCGATTAGCTTTAGGGTATCCTATCGTCCCAACACAACTTTTTACCCTTATACGAAAATAATTAGTATGCCAAACGTATCCGAAGTCACCCTCAAAACCCCTAACTTCCCCACCTGGTGTCCAGGTTGTGGAGACTATGGAATTTGGTCTGCAATTAAAAAAGCACTGTCAGAGTTAGCAATCCCACAAGAAGATCTTGTTATCGTCTTTGGAGTTGGATGTAGTGGAAACATGGCTGACTTTTTGCGCTCGTATGGGTTTCATGCGTTACATGGTCGCGCATTGCCGGTGGCGGAAGCCATTAAACTGGCAAATCATCGCTTAAAAGTTCTAATCGTTGCTGGAGATGGAGATACGTACGGCGAAGGAATGGGACATTTCATTGCTGCATGTCGTGGGAACCATGATATTACCTTGTTAGTGCACAACAACCAGGTCTACGGATTGACGACCGGACAAGCAGCACCAACGACCCCTAAAGAGCGAAAAACAAAATCAACCCCAATGGGACAAGTGGAAGTCCCGGTAAATCCAATTGCCTTAGCAGTGTCCTCTGGGGCAACCTTTGTGGCACGTGGTTATGCGGGCAATATTCCCGTGACCGCGGATCTGATCAAAAAGGGCTTGAACCATACCGGGTTTTCATTGGTGGACGTCTTACAACCCTGTGTGACTTTTAATAAAACGAATACCCACGGCTGGTATAACGAGCATTTGGATATTCTGGCTGCGGATACTGAAATGACGAGTAAAGAAGCAGCTTGGAAATTGAGTGAAGATCCGGAGAAACTGCATTTAGGAGTCTATTTTGAGGACACTACCAAGCTTGCCTATCACCAAACGATTCCCTGTTTGTCAGAAAAAAGTCTAACCCAACAGTTTCAGACGACTGTTTCACTCAAGCAGCATCTTGATAACTATCGCTAATGCAGAGTTTTATGCTTTGGCTGAATGAATGATCCTCGAGCTTTATTAATCACTAGGAAGAGGATCCCTGCTCCGATCGCAGCAATCACCACGTACTGAAATCCCTTCATGTAGTTTTCAATATGATGCCAGTTCTGGCCTAGTTTGAGTGCCATAAATGCTAACGCATAGCACCAGACAAACGCTCCGGAAAACGTAAAGAAGATAAATTTTTTAAAATCCATTCGTAAGACTCCTGGAGGAAGAGAGACGTAGGTTCGTACCACAGGAAGGAGCTGCGCCGCGAACACTGCTTTGTCTCCGTATTTTCGCAACCACTCCTCGCCTTTTTTAAACTCTTCTTCTTGTACTCCCACATACTTACCGTATTTGAGCATTAAAGGCTTTCCCCCTCGATGTCCAATCGTATAGAGAATTGTCGATCCCGTTGCATTTCCGATGGCCCCTGCCAATGCTGCCCAAAATAAATTCAGCTTCCCTAAAAAGACAAAAAATCCAGCCAGTCCCATGATGGCCTCCGATGGCAATGGAATTGCTGCGGATTCGATTGTCATCCCTAACCAAATTCCAATATATCCAAATCGCTCTACCAACATTGTCGCAAACGCAAATAATTGTTCTAACACCGCATGCATAGGATCCTTTCAACAATCAAAAAGACTTACTATCGAATAAAAAATTCGTTATTCAATGAATACTGCATTCTAGCGCAAACTCTTACAAAAAAATATGATCTAGGGTTCTCAAACCAGGGGAATTTATACTATAATGCTCCTTCAAGCTTAAATAGAGGATACCCATCATGAGCATATTTGATCAAGCCGCCTCGGTCATCGAGCAGTTTTCATTACGCATCCCTATTGGTCTGTATACGTTGGTTGCATCCTTCATTGAAGAAATCATTGCCCCCATTCCCTCACCGTTCGTCATGACGTCCGCAGGTTCCATCGCAGCTGCCCAAGGTAAAACAGTGGCATTTTTAATTTTGTTAGCCCTTCTTGGCGCTGTAGGGAAAACCTTGGGATCACTTGTTCTGTACTTCATTGCTGATAAAGCAGAAGACACAATCGTACGAAAATATGGACGGTTCTTTGGAATCACCCATCGTGAACTCGAAAGTATTGGGAAACATTTCAAAGGTCACTGGCGTGATGATTTCATGCTAGCCGGACTTCGCGCACTACCCATCATTCCCAGCGCCCCGATTTCGATTGTCTGTGGAATCATCAAAGTTCCCCTTCGAACCTATATCGTTTCTACGTTTACTGGGACCACGATCCGGAATCTTCTATTTTTGTATTTTGGCTATGCAGGTCTAGGAAGTTATCAAACGATCGTGAACGGAATGGAAAGTTTAGAGTCCATCGTTCAAGTTGCAATGGCAGTAATTATCGGCCTGATTATCGTCTGGTTTTATTGGAAACGTCATCAGCGCAATATTAAATTAGGTAAAGATAACTAAATTTCACTGTCAGCTTCTTCTGTTACCTGGGCAAGTCGTTGCGTTTCTTTGGCTTCACCACTCAACTGGCGCATATTCGTCAATCCTCGACCTAACACCGATAGTGTTTGCGACGACGTTACATACATGTTTGAGGCATTCGTGAGATGCTTTCCCATTGTTTGGTATTGCTGTTCAAAGTGCACAAAGTCCTTTTGAATCCCACGAAGTAGTTTGAATGCTTCTTTGGTTTTTCCTTCCATCTTCTTGCCTTCAAACGATAACAAAATGGTTTGTAAATGCGCATACATTGTTGTCGGAGACACGGGATAGACCCGATGATTCCTGGCGTACTCAAGCAGCGTGTCATTTGCCGCAATCTCGTAAAAAATCGTCTCCGAAGGAACATACATGAGGGCAAAATCCATGGTTCCCTCTTCCGGGAGGATGTACTTTGTCGCGATGGCATCAATGTGTTTTTTAACGTCACGTACAAATTCCTTTTTGGATGCCTCACGCTCCACTTGGGTTTCACCTTTCAGCATTGCTTGAAAGTTTTCCATGGGAAACTTGGAATCGATAGGCAGAATCCCTGCGTCTGTTTGAATGGCAGCATCAACAATGGATCCGGATTTGAAGCGATGTTGTAAAAAGAAATGCTGTTTGGGAAATACTTGGGAAATGAGGTCTGAGAGAACGCGCTCTCCCAAATTTCCTCGAAGTTTGGGTGACTTCAGGAGCGCATCCAAATCCTTCATCGAGCGACTAATTTCAGAGAACTGTCCTGCCTCACGTTTTAGTTCTCCGATGATATCGGATGCTTTCGTAAGTCTCTCATGAATATCACGCGTCTGTTGCTGCATGGTTGAGGAAATTTGCGCAGTGGAAACTCGGGAGGAATCCAAGAGTGTTTGTTGCAACTGCTGCATCTGCAGTTGGGTACTTTTTACCCACTCCATTAAGGCGGGATCCTGCGACGTTTTCTTTTGAGTGAGCAAGTAAAAAATAATCCCGACAAGAACACAACACAAGAGAGCTAAAAGTACGGAAACCATAGAAAACCAGTATAGCATTCAGCGGCTGTGGGAATCAGTAATGAACAATTCAATATGCTTGGGTATCTGTAAGCCAGATTCTGTCGAAGGATAATCATTTCTCTAAGCCTGCATCTTGATCACCCGTGTTGCTTTTGGCAACACAAAGGGGAAGCATCCATTATGGTGAAGGTCGTCAGTTGCAGCGGGGAGGATTGCCACGACTACTGTTACGCAGTCGTATCCAAACACTTGATCGTTTCAGCCGGCGTTACCCGGATCGTCTCTGTTGCTCTAACTGTCAGACTGCTCTCGCAATCTCCCTTTGATCTTATTCAAAGCACCCTGCTTCCAGCTGTCTGGACTTTCCTCTTCTACACAAGGTAAAAGCGATTATCCGATACCCAAGCCCTTCTATTATACGTCGTGAAGCCAAACTCCCCAACCCTGCGATTATTTTCTACTTTCAGCCAAGACAGGTTTTGTTGAATCTGGAGAATCGTGGTAAAGTAGGACTATATACGCTGGAAATTAAGGAGATTTATGGATGGTTACGATGTTTCCCCCTTCCAAGCAGGTGTGGCTGAAAGTGTTTCGATTGCATTTACCCAACTGGTTACCTTTTTACCCAAACTCGCCTCTGCACTCTTAGTAGGGATGATTGGTCTGTTTTTGGCACGGGCACTTCGTCGGTTTGTGATTAACTCACTTTCTCGATTGAAGCTTTCCAGTAGTTTGGAAAAGACCCCAGTAGCAGAGTTCCTAAAGAATTCCGAAGTTGGACATACTGCAGAAAGTGTTGCGGGAAGTGTCGTGTACTGGATCTTCATGCTATTTGTAATCTACACCGTAGTGACAATTCTAGGCTTAGATACGGCATCTGCGATTTTGAATCGAGTGCTCTTCTATATTCCTAGAGTCGTTTCCGCAATCCTCATCTTTATCTTTGGGGTGTTACTTGCTGGGATTGCTGAAGCACTCGTGAAAGGAATGATTAAATCCATCGATCCAAAAACAGGACGATTAGTCGGGAAAATTTCGAGTTACTTAATCATTGTTCTTGCCTCGATGGCAGCAATCAGTGAACTGGGAATTGCACAACAATTTATCACCATCCTCTTTACCGGATTTGTGGTCGCAGTCTCCCTAGCAATCGGCCTCGCATTTGGTCTCGGAAGTAAGGACACGGTCAACCGAATGATGGGTGAATGGTACGATCGCATGCGAAGAGAAGAGTAAGAACAAAAAACTAAAAAGAAAACAAAAACGCCCCTGATTATAGGGGCGTTTTAATAGATTCAATATTACTTAGACTGAGAACTTCCGAATAAGTCCAACGCATTTCCCTTGAATGCGAACCCGTGTCGCAAAAATGGGTTGCATCTTGGAATTAGCTGGTTCTAATCGGATTCGCGTTGCCTCTTTGTAGAACTTCTTTAAGGTAGCAAGTCCATTATCGAGTAAGGCAACTACAATATCGCCATTGGCAACTTCTTGCTGCTCTTCAATTACCACGTAATCTCCATCGAGGATTCCCTCTTCGACCATTGAATCTCCTTTAACTTGGAGAACGTAGGCGCGTTTCTTACCGGTAATGAGCTCTGGTGAAACTTTGAAGGTCGCATTGGGATCGGTGTATGGAGCAATCGGTTGACCTGCAGCAATAAAACCTAACAATGGGAGGTCAACGGCGTCGGTAAGTCGCAAGAACGTTCGGTCGACGAGTTCCAAGCCACGCACGGTCCCCTCATATTTTTTAATCACGCCTTTTCGAATCAACGCTTGCAGATGTTCATGTACCGTTGCCAGCGATGAGACTCCAATAGAATCGGCAATCTCTTGAAGAGTTGGAGAGTATCCATTCTTTTGGATATATTGCGCAATAAAATCAACGATCTGTCGCTGTCTCTTATAAAGTGTAATCGGCATACTCTTCTCCTTATCTTGCTAGTACCCCAGTACGATAACGGTTATCTGGTATAGAAACTTTTTTTCTTCCTAACGTGGAATAACAAAAAGTGAGGTGCTTCGTTCGGTGATGTGTCGGGGGAACACAATCCGAACAAAGGTACCCTTTTCCATAGTTAACCCACCATACCCAAAAATCCACCGTACGGTCAACTAGATCAATAACAATCGTTGTCGATCACTCTTCTGTTTTTCTCTGGTACATGAATTAAAATTGGTTGAAAGACCGAAACGTGCGATAATAACCCGATGCCCGCATTTTCTTTGCAGTCCCCCTATCAGCCATTAGGCGATCAACCAGCTTGTATTGACCAGCTTGCAAGCGGGTATGAAAACGGCCTCGATCACCAAGTTCTCTTAGGTGTTACTGGGAGTGGCAAGACTTTTAGCATTGCCAGTGTGATTAATCGCATTCAGAAACCAACTTTAGTCATCGCCCATAACAAAACCCTTGCCGCCCAACTCTACCAAGAGTTTCGGGACTTCTTTCCGCATAATGCGGTCAGTTATTTCGTGTCGTATTACGATTACTATCAGCCAGAGAGCTACATCCCTTCAACAGATACCTACATTGAAAAAGAAACTCAAATTAATGATGAAATTGATAAGCTTCGGCTTGCCACCACTGCAAACCTACTCACCCGACCCGACTGTATCGTTGTCGCCTCCGTTTCTTGTATTTACAACTTAGGTTCTCCAATCGAGTATGGACGCTACATGCTCGAGATCATGGAAGGTGAATTAATCTCGAGACAATCCTTATTAGCGCGTTTTGTAGACCTACAATATGAGCGCAATGACCTAGATCTGGCTCGTGGTTCATTTCGGGTTCGGGGAGAAACAATTCAGATTTGGCCAGCATATGAAGATACGGCACTCTCCATTGCACTCTTAGGGAATCAAATCGAAAAAATCACGCGCATTGACCCTTTAACGGGACTAGCGTTGGATGGTTCCATTCAAGAACAAGAACGGATGATTACTTCAGAGAAGGGTAAACGTTATCTCCTTTATCCAGCCAAACATTACATGACCAATCCGACCACCCAGGCGGATGCCATTGATCAAATTGAACACGACTTAAAATCACGCTGTGACGAACTGAAAGCCAAAGGGAAAGTCTTAGAAGCGTATCGCTTGGAACAAAAAGTGCATTATGACGTGGACATGATTCGAGAGTTGGGATTCGTGAATGGAATTGAAAACTACTCCCGCTACTTTGATGGACGAAATCCTGGTGACCCTCCCTATTCTCTCGTTGATTACTTCCATGAGAATGCACGCTTATTTGGTGATGGCTCGTTTTTGACTGTCATTGATGAGAGTCATATCACGATTCCTCAGATTCGCGGTATGTATAACGGGGATCAATCGCGCAAAGGAACCTTAATTGATTATGGATTCCGACTTCCCTCCGCCTTAGATAACCGTCCGCTAAAGTTTGAAGAATTCTTACGTGTCGTCGACCAAACCATTTATGTCTCTGCTACTCCCAGTCCGTGGGAATTGTCGATGAGCGAAGGTCACGTTGCGGAACAATTAATTCGTCCCACTGGTCTACTGGAACCAACCATCGAGATTCGCCCATCCGAAGGACAGGTAGCTCATTTGCTAGAACAAATTATGATTCGCGTGGGAAAGAAACAACGCGTGCTTGTCACTACCTTAACCAAGCGAATGGCAGAAGTTTTGACAGAGTATCTTAATGATGAAAAAAAGATTTCTGCAATCATCAATGATAAATCGGTCGTCCTTCCCAAAGTTGCCTATTTGCATTCCGACATTGATACACTTGATCGCTCCGATATCCTCAATGACTTACGTTCCGGAGTCTACGATGTGTTGGTGGGAATTAATCTCCTTCGAGAAGGTCTCGATCTTCCGGAAGTCACCCTTGTCGCAA
>JAGOVC010000090.1 GCA_018060955.1 Candidatus Woesebacteria bacterium
GGAGGAGGATTCCTCCTTGTTCTGGCGGGAGCCTTCTTAGGAACTCGTCGTATTTCCGTTGAAGCCTAATTGGAAGCTTTGAGTAGAGGAAGTGGTTTTCTTGTGGTACAATCTATCGATCGTTTCATTCCTATGGCTAGTCCGGTATCATTCATTCTTTTACCAGTAACGTTTATTCGCGAAGTGATTGCCGAACTCAAGCAGGTTACTTGGCCAACCCGTCAAGAAGCCGCTCGATCTACAATGATCGTGATTGTGTTTAGCATCGTCGTTGGACTCTACATTGCGGTATTAGATTTAGGATTTACCAAAGGAATTGAAGCTCTATTATCCCTTAACCGATAAACACGTTATGTCAGATCAACCTACCGAAGCCATCCCACAAGCACCAGAGACTCAAGAAGTCGTCGCCTCTACACCCAGTCACATTATTGTCACCATCTCGGAAGACAAGCGTGCCAAGTGGTACGTGGTTCATACCTATTCCGGTCATGAGAATAAGGTTGCAGAAACCTTAAAACAGCGTGCCGAAACCATGGGAATGACCAGTTTCATCCTAGAAATGCTGATCCCCACTCAGGAGAAAATTCAAATCAAACGCGGAAAGAAACAAAGTGTTCGCGAGAAGATTTTCCCAGGTTACATGATGATCAAGATGATCTTGACGGATGAATCCTGGCTCTTAGTTCGAACCACACAAGGAATTACCGGATTTGTCGGCGTGGGAAACAAACCAACTCCAATTGCTGCAGCGGAAGTAAAAACAATTCAGAAATACATGAGCCAAGGTGCTCCATCCTACAAAGCCAACTTTGAACCTGGTGAGGCTGTCAAAGTCGTGGAAGGGCCCTTTATCGACTACATTGGGACTGTTGACAATATCAACGAGTCCAAGGGGAAAGTCACCGTTTTACTGTCCTTCTTTGGACGCGAAACTCCGGTGGAATTCGACTTCCTTCAGGTCAACAAACTGTAAACCTCATTTTTTCAAGCCAAAAACTGATTCTTAAGAACGGTTGTTGTGAATTTTTCTAAGAAATTGTATGCGGATTTTAGAGTGCAACCACAGTCGGAAACCCATAACTATACGATAACTAATTTATGTAGGAACTAGTGAATATTTGCAGGAGCTTATAGTGAGGGTATAATAGTTTTAATTAGTGTTAGAAAACAAAATTATGAAAACTATCAAGGAATTATTAAGAACAGTACAGCGTCTAGATATTAATGAAGAGAAGCCAAAACGTGGCAGTGATTTCCCAGAGAAACCAAAACTAGTTGATCAAGAAACCGATGATGTATGGAATGATATTCAAGAAGCAGCGTTTAATAGTATACTCGTGCATATCAGAGCTTGGGGGACAAGCCATCTTACAGTTCACAAGCTGAGTCCCAATGTATCCTCAGCAGAACTAGCAATTAGAGATCTTATTGCTATTTATTCGCTGAGATCTATTCCGGATTATCTTGGATTAAGTGCGAATGAAAAGCATGCAGCTCTTATTGTGTATCTTAATCGCTCCATGCTACCAGACAATATGAAGGTCGCGGAGCTGCACTTGGAACGAGCACTGAATGCGCATCCAAACCAGAAGGTCGCCCTACGACTTCATCGGGCTTCGCTATTAAAAGTGTTTCTCGGGAAAGTTCGACAGCTAATCATCGCTAAGGCTGTAAAAGACGTTGATGCTGCGTTTCAGACACATCTCGCCTCACAATTAATTCTTGATCCGGAGAAAGCAGCAGAGCCCGCACCTAAGAGGGGGCCATTTACGAGACGATCTTAAGGTTTAATACCTCTCGTGGTATACTATCAGTCTACCCAAACCTCGGGTCATTAAAGATTGAGGGAGTAGCGCTCACAAGCGGTACGAAAACAGCTTCTTTTCACTGAGTTTAGACTCAGCTGACTATGTTTTCACCCGTTTTTGACGCGTCAAATCGATCGCACTCAAGTAGTATTTGATAAGGAGATCTGTATGCCTAAAAAAATTAAGACAGTCTTTAAACTCGTGTTGCAGGCTGGCGCTGCCAACCCAGCACCTCCAGTTGGTCCTATCTTAGGTCAACAAGGTGTAAACATCATGGAGTTTTGTAAAGCATATAACGCAGCGACACAAGACAAGAAGGGGAAAACAATCCCTGCCGAAATTACCGTCTTTGAAGATCGTTCGTTTACTTTTGTATTAAAACTTCCTCCAGTATCAGCCATGATCAAAGAAGCCTTAAAACTTCAAAAAGGTTCTGGTACCACAGGGAAGGAAGTCCTTGGCACCTTAACCGATGCACAAGTTCGACAGATTGCGGAAGAAAAATTGCCAGACTTGAATGCCACGTCAGTCGAGTCAGCCATGCAAATGGTTCGAGGCACCGCCCGCAGTATGGGAGTTAAAACCGCATAACAATTAAAAAGGAATCGTGTATGGCAAAATCAAAATACAAAGTCGTAAACATGGAAGAACTTCCTCAAGAGGGCGTTGGAGTCGTTGAGAAAGTTTCCAAAAAGAAAAAGAAGGTAGAAGAGATGGAATTTAGTGAAGCATCACTAGATACCGTTACCGAA
>JAGOVC010000036.1 GCA_018060955.1 Candidatus Woesebacteria bacterium
GATTTTTAAATACATGGGAAGAATTTGACTAACAAGCTCTGGGGGGAATTCACCGTGCACAATTAAGCGATGGATCGCTTTTGAACTCTTGGCAAGTTCGGAAGGACTTTTAGCGTTGCTTTGCGTAATGATCTGTTCAATTTCCTCTTGGAGTCGATTGAAGGCAATAAACTCCTCAAAGGCCTGAGCTGCAACAATGAAGCCAGGGGGTATTGGAAGTTTAGCGGCAAGCATTGCCGAGAGGGAAGAACCTTTTCTTCCTGCTTGTACTGGAGGATGTAATGCGGCACTATTCACTACTCTATCCTAGTCTACAAAGGAAGTTCGTTGCAAGTAAGAAAGCCCTTCTCAGAGTGGCTATGGATGTGATAGTCTCGTGATGCTCATGAAACTTCCTCGATCGATTCGCCACGCAATAGAACAATTTGAAAAACTCCCAGGTGTTGGACCCAAATCAGCTCAACGTCTGGTGTTTTATCTGTTACATAATCCAGAAAGCGAACTGGAGCGTTTTTCCCAGATCCTGTTGGAACTAAAGAAAGGGACCAAGATCTGTTCCACTTGTCATAATGTGGGGGAACAGGATCCCTGTGAAATCTGTTCTGACATTTCCCGCAACAGTGCGCTGATGTGTGTAGTAGAGCAGCCACTCGATGTACTGGCGTTAGAACGTAGCGAAAAGTTTCAAGGGGTATATCATGTATTACACGGGGCAATTTCACCATTAAATAACATTGGACCCGATCAGCTGTTTTTACGGGATATTGTGAAACGATTGGACCAAACAGAGGAAATCATCTTGGCAACAAATCCAACGATGGAAGGGGAAGCTACCGCAATGTACATTCAACAACTGATTAAGGATTGGCACGAACAAACACACCATTCGATGCCGATTATTACGCGCATCGGCCATGGACTCCCCGTCGGTGCCGACATTGAATTTGCCGATTCGATTACCTTAACTCGTGCGTTAGAAGGAAGGAGGACGATGTAGGACACAAAAGAACCCTTAGCAGTATGTAGTCAGTTATCGGAGGATTCCCATGCAACTTATTCTTTCCAGTAAAAATGTACCACTTACGAGCGGGTTAAAAACTTTTGTTACACAGCGTCTTTCCAAACTATCCAAGCTTCCAGCCTTATCTTCAGTCCAAGTCCTCATCGACGTGAATCGTCACAAACACCAAAAAGAATCGTTAGCCACCGTAGAGTTGATTGGGTCCGTTGAAGGAAAAACCGTGATGGTCAAGGAACATGCCCACAATTTCTATGCAGCCTTCTTTAAGGCAGCCGACACCTTGAAACTTCGATTACTACAGTTAAAGAAACGAGCAGCGTGACCCAAAGAGGGGAATACGCTATACTAATTTCTATATGAGTATGCTTCAAGCCGCTGGCCAGGCAGTGACCCAAGCTGTTTCTGATATTGGAACAGGAGTTGCGGATTCCGCTAAGAGTGCGATTTCCGATACTGCAAAGCAAATTGCCAAAACCCCCTTAGATATTCTGGAGGAGCTATTGGGGAGTTCTGGGGCAGGTGGTGGAGATGCAGATAGTGGAACTGGGGAAAAAGGGAATGATGCGGTTACCCAGGCGCAAATCCAGCAAAAGACCAAGCAAGATGAGTCGTTTAAAGTAGAGCAACATCAAGCACTCCACGACAAAATTCAACAGCAGTCGCAAGCCTATTTTGAGCAAAAGAAACAGGAAGATACACAGAAACGTGCAGTGGCTGATCAACAAAAACAACAAGAACGCTTTGAAATCAAACAGCTAGAGAAATCACAATCGCAAAATCTTCAAGTTCAAATGGCCCAAGACAGTGCAAATGCTGAAAAGCGTACGGGTGCAGGCTAATAGGCAGAATCTTCAATCTTTAATGGACAACTAACAACGGGACTCCATGTCTCGCTTTTTTTCCTTCGATACAAGGTAACGCTGGTTACTAGAAGCTGTAGTGAAATCTCCTGGAAGCGAAGTTGGGCTTTGACCTGTGATACTTCCGCGTGTGGAATGCGTTGACCGATAGTCAGATGTGGATGATAGTCGGGTTCCGGCGGAAGAAAACTAAACGTGTCGCTGATTCGCCGTTCTAACCTTTTTAGTTCTGCTGTTTTTTGTGGCGCTAAAAAGACCGTACTATTGCGCTTGTGCGCAAAACTTCCAACTAGAGAAATCTTCACCTCAAAGGAATCAATGGTGGAACAACAGGCTGTGAGTTTTTCCCGAATGTAGGATTCATTGCGATGGAAAAAGGGTGGTTTGATGGTAATGTGTGGAGGACTCGAGATCTCATCTAATCGACTGTAGGTGGCTTTGAGTGCAGAAAAAAAACGATCCTCGTTGGGGGGAAGTCCGATACCAATAAAATAACAATATTCAGTCGGTTCTAATTGCATTTTTGTAGTTTTACGAAATTTTTGAGATTGATTCAAGGGGACGGTTGAATTCCCAAAGATCACCCCGTATACTCCAAGGTATGCATGAGTCCAGATCGCTATTCTGTTGCTGTCCACTGTAGATGTTTTCTTGGGCAGATATAGCATAAAAAACTATCCGTCCAAGTGACGGTTTTTTTGTAGCTTGGAAGTGAGAAGTACTTTGAAAGGAACGAATGAAACTTTATAACACCCTGACAAGATCGATTGAGAATTTTGTTCCGGTAGTCGATACCAACGTGGGCGTGTATGCCTGTGGCCCGACTGTCTATGACTTTGCACATTTAGGACACTTACGTAAATACACGATGGACGACCTCCTTGTCCGTGTGCTGCGACAACAGGGGTACAACGTGACTCATGTCCAAAATATTACCGATGTTGGGCATCTAGTCTCCGATGGGGATACGGGCGAAGATAAAATGGAAAAAGGCGCCAAAAAATATGGGAAAACAGTCTGGGAGATTGCGGCAGAGTTTGAAGCCTTCTTTTGGAAAGGCTTGGATCTTCTCGGTGTTATTCGACCCGACATCAGTTGCAAAGCAACCGATCATATTCCTGAACAGATTGAACTCATTACACGCTTAGAAAAAAAAGGTTTCACCTATACCCTTGAAGATGGTGTGTATTTCGATACCAGCAAATTCCCATCCTATGGAGATTTAGCTCATATTCAAATCGAGGAACTAAAAGCAGGTGCTCGGGTTGAAATGGTAGCTGGGAAAAAGCAGGCAACCGATTTTGCCCTGTGGAAATTTTCTCCCGCAACCGAACAACGGCAGATGGAATGGGACAGTCCTTGGGGAAAAGGATTCCCAGGATGGCACATTGAATGTTCGGCAATGGCGATGAAGTATCTCGGAGAGCAATTCGATATTCACACGGGAGGAATTGATCATATCCCCGTGCATCACACCAATGAGATTGCGCAAGCAGAGGCAGCAACCGGAAAACATCCGTTTGTCCGTTTCTGGGTTCATCATAATTTCCTTCGTGTTGAAGGTGAAAAGATGAGCAAATCTCTAGGGAACTTTTATACCATCGATGATGTCATCGCCAAGGGTTTCTCACCAATGGCGCTCAAACTACTCTTTTATACATCCCATTATCGTAGCGAGTTAAACTTTACTTGGAAAAATTTAGAAGCCTCACAAACAGCATTACAGCGACTGATAGCCATTCTTTCTGGAATCACTGGTCAATCTGACCGTGATAGTCTCTCAGAAGAAAAGATGGAAAAGATTTCATCCTATCGTTCGCGTTTCTTTGATGCATTACTGCAAGATTTAGATACGCCACAGGCGATTGCTATTGTGTGGGAGGTTTTAAAAAGCAATATTCCCGGACGCGATAAAGTCGATTTGATTCAGGATTTTGACTCGGTACTGGGACTTGGGATTTCATCGTTAGTTACGGAATATCAAAACCAATTGGTGACCATTCCGGATTCTGTAAAAGGATTACTAGAACAACGGCAGAAGGCTCGTTTGGCAAAAGACTTTTCAACCTCCGATGCACTCCGGGATCAAATTGCCGCTCTTGGATTTGTGGTTCAAGATTCTCCAGAAGGCCAATTTATTTCCGCTACCGTAACCCCACAGGGAAGTGGAACTGAACCTACTGTGAAATAACTGCGCGTTTTTTTCTTCTACGAAGTAGTGTACACTCAGAGCTTGACATGCCTACTCTTCCGCAACCGTCGTTTGCATCATTTCGTGATCAAACCTGGCAAGACTATATTCTTGCCAAACTGTCTCCGTACGAACATCATCTCTCTGAATATTTGAAATTTTGGTTTATTGAAAGTGGGGATGAAACCACTGCATACCCCAGTCAAGGTTTGTTGCAAACCCCCTTTGATTTCCTGCACACGCATAAAACCATGATGTTGTCTCCCGAAGCAATGATTGCCACATTGCGCGTTCGGCAATATGTATTGGAAGTCTTTAATCATCCCGACAGACTCAAAGAACTCAAACGCATTGAACACTCCGTTTTTACTCCTCCTCCAAAAGTGGCATCGAAAGCCATGGAATCTGCAGCAGCGGAAGGCATGGCTCTGTCCGTATCGGATCTGGGGGTACAAGTTGTCGGGTCCACCAAAGAACGGGTGGGAAGAGCGCAACGTCTACAGTATGGGCCCTTTGTAAAACTGGGGAAGCATGCTCGGTCGTTACTCGTTGGCTCCGCAATGCCAGACATCTATGGCAGTGTCAGTGCCTTGTCAACGATGGCTCAACTCCATTGTTTAGTTGGTGTTCCTCGAAACAGTGTATTTCATGACATTGGACGACAAGTGGATTTGGTCAAAGAAACGGTGAATGCATTAGAAGCAAGCGAAGTGTTAGTCGGTCGAAAAGATAAAGATAGTCTGCTTTCAATGTGGAAACACAATCTCATGGGTGTCGTAGAGACTGAAGGAAACAAGGCCCTTACGCGCGCTAGTGCCCTCTATGAAGTGGGAGTTCGAGCATTTCGAGTGTACTCTCCCGAACCAGGTATCGCTGTGTTAGATACCGTTACATTACTGCGTAAAGAATTAGGTCCGGATGTAGAAATCTTCGCTGGCCAGGTTGTCGATGTAGGACAAGCCCAACGGCTTGAGGAAGCTGGAGCGGATGGGTTGTACGTTGGGATTGGTGGGGGAGGACGTTGTATTACAGGGGTGCGCAGTGGCAGTGTCATTGATTGGCCACAACTGGTTTGGAATTTACGGGGTGTGGTGGGAATTCCAATTATTGTGGAAGGCGGCGCTAGTGATCACATTGCAACCACCTTAGTTCTGGGTGGCAGTGGCATTGGAGTTTCTCGTATTGCCGGAGGTGGAACCATCGAAAGTCCGGGAGGGATGCGATTTTGTGTAGGTGAAGATGGAAAATTCTTTAAGCCCTATGGAGGAGAAGCTTCCGCACGAACCAAGTACTTAGACAAGCATATGCTTCCATTTGGAATTCCTTCCTTTGTGGAAGGAGAGACGCGTCAGGCATTAATGGCGTATATGCAGTATTCCTTACCGACCCTTGCGTATAACATCTATTCCCTGACAGAAGACATTATCCTTTCCTATGTCTTTAGAGGAGTGAAAGATTTAAGCGAACTGCATGCTATTGATCCATCCCCACTTCGTCGAAAGACAGCAGGGGGAGAAGCGATGCAGATGACACATTAGGCATTAATGGATAAATGTCGGGACAAGAAGCGTGAGTGTTGCTAATACAAATGTGGAGACACAGCGATGGGTGCAGAAACGAAATACTTTTTGAAATTCCTCATGACTGTTTCCCTGATGTAAGTTCAGTAATTTCCGAACGCTATCAAAGATATAAAAAACACTAATCCCCGCTAGTATTGGAATACTACCTACTAAGGGATTTTTTATTTGTGTCGATAAGAGGAGGAAGTTTTTTGAAACTGCGAAGAGTAAGAGCGATAAAATGACGACATTGAGGAAGAATAACAGGGAGAAACGGAGTGTTTTATTTTTCATCGTGATTTAGAATATCAAAGTAAAATTGAAATAGGGAAAGAAATAGGTAAGGACGCAATTCAGGTTCTTTTCAGATGAGTTGGGTACTTTTTAAATTAAACGCGATACAATTATTCTATGTTTACTTCCATTGTCCCACTGGCCTCTGCAAATCGATCTACTATTATTAGGATATTTCAGCTTTGTTATGTGCTGGCACTCGTCTTCTTGGGTGGGAGTGCGTATTTGCTTCTTACAGGTCATCCGCTATCACTAGTGATCAATGAGATGGGAGAAAAGTTCGGACAACTCGCACTGTGCTTTTTCATCCTTGCATCGATTCCAGGAATGGCAGGTCGTTTTCGGATAAAGCACCCCTTGGTTACGATTGGATTGATGTTTCGGCGTCATATCGGAATCTCTACCTTTGTGTTGGCTTTCATGCACTCGCAAATCAGCTACATCATACCCTTCATCTCATTAGGAATGCTGCCTCCGTTCCCACCTCCAATTTTTGTACTCTGGGGAGCGTCTGCCTACCTCGGACTTTTTATTCTGTTTATTACCTCCAATGATTGGAGTGTCAAGAAATTAGGAGATTGGTGGAAACGTCTGCATAAGCTGCTCTATATCCTCTTTTGGTTTATTTTCTTGCATGTGGCATTCCAAGAACTTTCTGTCTGGGCGATCCTTATTCTTCTGTTTGCGATTTTTGAGGTTGCCTCCTTGGTGTATGATTTTATGCGGAAACGGCAAACTGTTGCTGTTAAGCCAGTAGTACAATCAACACCACTATGAAGAAATTAATTCGACCACAAGCCGGCAAAAAAATCGGAGGAGTGTGTGCCGCAATCGCCAACTATTTTGATATTGATGTCACGCTCGTTCGCATCGTGTTTGTTTTTCTTGCGCTGCCTGGAGGATTCCCAGGAATACTCCCGTATCTATTGCTGTGGATTGTGATCCCATCACAGGAATAATCTTAAATCCGGTCTTTTGGTTTTTACTGACCCAGATCACTTGGATTTAAGTATTGCTGCATCTGTGCTTTTTGCTCTGGAGTGAGTTCATTTGCGGCTTCTTCCATCATCTTGGCCGCATTTTCCATCAGAGCTGAAGTATCGGTGAACTTAACTGTTGTTGGTGGGACAAATTCTGAATCCATGATCGTGGATGCTTTGCAGTCAATCCGATAACCTTGGTCCTCGTATTCTTTGCGGATAGCTTCATCAGAGAGGTTGGGTGAATTCTGCATCATAGACTCTGATTTTTCTTTTAACTTCTCCATTTCTTGTTCCGTTGGAATCTTTGACTTAATTCCTTCGGTTTTGCCTTTTTCCCAAATATAGAGGTACGAACCATCATTGATGACTGTTCCGTCGTTTTTTGAACTAGATCCAGGTGCACCTTCCATGCGCATCTTTTTCCCTTTAATTGCGTAGGTGATTTGATCGCCGGTTCCATCTGTTTTAGTCATGGTACAACGCGCTGATCCACCCGTGGAAAGGATTGCTTCTAACTGATTTGCTGACGAATCTTCCAGCACCATTGGAGCCTCTGTTGGACCCGTGGAAGGGGAAGGCGTTGCCGAACAACCCATGAGGATCACAGGAAGGATAAGAAGAGTTAGGAGAAAATGTGATGAGTTCATGGCAATAGTGTATCACTTCGACCGCATTTGTTAAAAAGAGCAAACCGCTAAAAAATCGTTGTGCGGTTATAATAGTGAGCATATGCACGTGACTCCGATCAAAACAGCCCCGATTAAAGCGAATGAACAAAGTCTAGAGAAACTTCTAGATACCGCGATCGACAACTTTGAAAACAATCAGGTATTGGCAGTAACCTCAAAAGTGGTTTCTCTGTGCGAAGGAGCTGTCGTTCCTATCGATTCTGTAACCAAAGCCGAACTAGTTCGAAAAGAAGCCGACTATTATTTACCTGCCGAAACAAATCAGTACGGATTCTGTATCTCCATTAAGAACCACACGATTATTGCATCAGCCGGAATCGATGAATCAAACGGGAATGGGAACTATGTTCTCTGGCCTAAAAATCCCCAAGAGTCTGCAAACAGGATCCGGGCATATCTTCGTAAACGATTTAATCTCCAACACGTCGGAGTAGTGATCACCGACAGTCATGTGATGCCATTACGTTGGGGAGTACAAGGAACGTGTCTTGCCTATAGTGGGTTTGCTCCCCTTAAAAACTATATGGGACAACCTGATCTTTTTGGACGGAAACTGAAGGTTACCAAAGCAAATCACGCCGAAGGATTGGCTGCATCTGCCGTACTTGTCATGGGGGAGGGGGATGAATCAACTCCTTTTGCACGCATCAGTGACATTCCTTTTCTCTCGTTTGTTGATCAGGATCCCAGCGATGAAGAGTTACGACAGCTCGCCATCTCTATTGAAGAAGACGTATTTTCTCCTCTACTTCGTGCGGTATCCTGGAAGCAAGGATAAGTGTTACTATGCAAGCTCTCATTGCTCCACGAAATACAAGACTCTATATTCTCTCGCAATTCTGCTATGCGCTCGTGTTTACCATTCCGGTGTGGATTGTGTATTACCAAGGTCGCATCAGTATTACTCAGATCTCTCTATTAGTCGCACTGCAGTATTTTTTTCAATTGATCTTTGAATTGCCAACGGGGGCATTAGCGGATCTTATTGGCAGACGATCGACGGTGTTTGCAGGATACATTGGTTGGACCGTATCCATACTCCTCATCATCGGCTCCAGTGGTTTCCTTCCATTAGTATTGGCAATGTTGATTGCAGGTCTATCAGAGGCATTATTGTCGGGATCATTAGAAGCCTTACTCTATGATTCGTATAAACAAGACGGGAACTCTGCCGGTTTTACTCGAGCACTTGCGACTAATGGCATCGTCTTTCAAATTGGACTTGCGATAGCAACATTAACCGGAGGATTTTTCTATCAGTTTTGGCAGCCATTACCCTATGTGCTCTCAGCATTGGCATGTGCGATTGCAGCAATTCTTTCTTTAAAGTTTATCGAGCCAGCCATTGATTCTCAAAAAGTAACTGCAACGATCTATCTTCATCAAATGAAGTCTGGATTAAAAGAAGCTTTTAAATCCAAAACTGTCACAACAATGTCACTTTTTTATGTTGTCGTTTCCACACTAACTTGGACAAATAATCTCTACTTCTTTGACTTTATGTT
>JAGOVC010000037.1 GCA_018060955.1 Candidatus Woesebacteria bacterium
ATTCGGAGAAGATCGATTTAGTATTCTGTCGAGGAGTCTTGCAGCACACCCAAGATCCGATCGCTGCTATCAAGCAATTGTGCACCTATGTGAGAGTTGGAGGACTAGTAGCCTTCGATGTGTATCCGCGGAACTGGCAATCTTTGTTCTATACCAAATATTATTTGCGTGCGATCACAAAACGATTATCGCAAAAAAAAGTTGCCATCTTTTTGGAACGCAACATTCCGTGGATGTTACGACTGAAATCACTTTTTCTAAACCCACTTTTCCCCGACATCCGTTTCATCCGAGAGATTCCCAATATACTATTCCCGATTGCTGACTACACCAGATACAAACCACTTTCAGGGCTCACTTTTCAACAGCACATACAGTGGTCAATCTTAGATACATTTGATATGTATACCCCTGAATTTGATACGCCGCTTTCCTTCAAGCAAGTGATTGAGAGTGTTCCCAGCAACATGACGATTATCCATGCTGATCGTGACCAGTATCATTTTGTGCTCAAAAGAGTACGGTAACGATCCAAATATAAACAATTGGAAGAATAATCTATTTCTGGGATGACATGGCGTCTCTCCAGTCACGATGCAACAGGCTATATACCACACTATCTAAAAAGGTATCTCCAACAAATTCTGCTTCCCGCAATACTCCTTCTTGGGAAAATCCAAGTCGCAGTGCGATAGCTCTACTTTTTTGATTCCCACTCGCTGCTCGGATCTCTACTCGGTTAAACGCTAGTTTCGTAAATACATACTCGACAAGGGCTCGTACTGCGGCAGTCATGATGCCTTTCCCTTGATACGATGCGGACAACCAATAACCGATGCTCGTTTTTTTATGTGCCCAATTGAGCTCATGCAGTCCAATGCATCCAACCAGGACGTCATGGTAGAAAATCCCAAGCTCGAGCCCATTATCATTTGCAGTTTCTTGTATTGAGTTCTGGATAAATCGAAGGGAATCACTCTCTTCTCGGATCCCAGGAACCCAGGGGAGCCATTGGGAAAGTTCTGGGCGATTGATCTCGACCAGCGCAAATAAATCAGCGGCGTTTGCGGTGGTCCAAGAACGCAGTGTAATTTCTGTAGATACTTGAATAAAGACTGGAGACATCTCATTAGTATATACCTGTCTTTTGCGTTTCTCTGTTTGTATACAAGATCACAGTATTATGAGTAAAACCTTGATTAACTCATGGAATCCCTGTACATCCATGTGACGGATACGAGCTATCTATAAGATGTGATTAATATCACTTCATTAGTACGCATGTTCAGGTATATTCAGGTAGGTGAATATATGAAACAAAAAAACATCTTTGTCCTCGAATCCCAAATCTATTCTTGTCTGGCACATCCAAAGCGATTAGAAATTCTTCACCTGTTGTCACAAGGTAGTAAAACAGTGATGGAACTTGTCAAAATCACCAAAGTGTCCCAATCCAATGTGTCACAGCATCTGGCTATGCTCAAGAAAATGAATTTAGTCGTCTGTGAAAAAGACGCACAGCATCGTGTCTATCAATTACGCTCCAAAGAAATTGAACAAGTGTTTGCAGGAACACGAAATCTTCTCATGCAAAGCTTGGGTGTTGAGGAAATCGAGGATCTCAATCGGTTGCAATTACATGTCGATCCTGTTTGTGGGATTGAACTCACAGTCAAGGCAGCTGCGGGGTCGATCATGCACAACCATCATCGCTACTATTTTTGTGGGTTTGGGTGTGAAAAACAATTTCGCTCACAACTTTCGATGACCAAAGAAGCAATACTGTAATAGTACATTTTCAAATCCGTGGTTCGAATCTATCGTTACGCCCACTTGTAGTGGTGATCGTTGAAGCTGTTTTGAAGCAATCTACGGTGGCAAAAGTCCCAATCAAACCTAAATCCACGCTATACTAGAGCCATGACAACATCCTCAGATCTACAACATCAGCATTGTGTCCCTTGCGAAGGTGGAACACAACCTTTAACCCAGGCTGAGTACGCAGTCTATCTCCCCCAGGTTACGGAGTGGCAGATTACCAGTGACGAGAAACACCTGGAACGCGACTGTAGCTTTAAAAACTTTTCCGCTGCAATTGAGTTCATAACTACTGTGGCTAAAATAGCCGAGTCAGAGGGACATCATCCGGATCTTTACTTGCATGATTTTAAGTACGTGAAAGTGTCCTTATGGACACATGCAATCAATGGTTTGTCCATTAATGACTTCGTGCTTGCAACGAAGATCGATGCACTGCTTACAGCGAACTAACTTCTCTACTTATCACATCCATAAGCTTAAGAATGCGGTATACTATACGGCTTATGGTTTCTAACCGTATCGAAATTGCTGCTATTTCAAACCTGCCGATTGCAGAAAAGGGGACTTTAGAACGTCAATTCTCGCATAAATTTTGGGAGCAGGTCTTTGATGTATTATCAAAATTCCCAGTGGTAATTTTTGCTGGTAATCTGTTTATCCAGTGTCCAGAGGATTCCTTGGAGACTGTCCAACGAAGACTCCAACTCTTCTTAGATCTTTTAAAGGGACTGCACACCCCTACGGTTGCCGTGCTTGGTGCTCGAGAATATTCCCATGGACATAGGCAATTTATTAAGAAAAATCTTCGAGAAGCTGGTGTCCACGTACTTACTGGATCACCAAAGCACACACTATATCGATTTAGACCTCCAATGGGGGCTCGTAGTTCAGAAAAAACGATTGGGATTCTTGGATTCTCAGGTACACAGGCTGGTCTTCATCCTAGCTCCGCTGATGCAATGGAACCTTGGATTCTGGGAAAAACCAGCACTTCAACACCTGCAGATGTACTTGATTCCCATTTGTCTAAAATTCAAGCTGATGGGGTACTTCAACAAGTGATCCCAGTAGTACCGATTCCAATCTCCTATTATATGGCAAGAGTGATCGATCGTCATCAACGCTTAGTGAACTCTGTAATTACCGGATCGGGAGACCGCAATCGAACGGAGACAAGTACTTCAGGAAATATACCGATTTATACTGTTACCGTCCCATCCAAGGACGATTTAATTAATGACGCCCGAATACGGGGAACAGGTGAGATCAAAGCAGAGGACTTGATTACTCGAATCCAAATTCACCCACGCGTCTGATTGCTCTAGACGGTGTATAGTAGGGACGGGCGTTGGAAAATCACGAAGATATTGCAGATTTTCCTGTATACTAGAAAAAAAGAAAAGGAGTTATTGCGTATGAAAGGTGTCATTCTCGCAGGAGGATTAGGTACAAGACTCTATCCTCTTACTCACGTAACCAACAAACATTTGCTTCCCATCTACAACAAACCAATGGTTTTTTATCCCATTGATACGTTGGTCAAAGCAGGCATTACAGAAATCCTCATTGTGACTAGTGGTCCCCACGTAGGCCATTTCTTGGGAGTACTCAAAAACGGTGGAGAGCTCGGAGTTACCCACCTAGAGTATGCCTATCAAGAGAAACCCAATGGTGGAATTGCAGATGCCTTGGCACTGGCTGAAGATTTTGCCGATGGTGAAGATATCGCAGTCATTTTGGGAGATAACACTACAGATGCAGATATCAAGTCAGCCGTAACCAACTTTACCGATGGTTCGGTTGTCTTCCTTCGTCAAGTTGACGATCCGCATCGTTTTGGTGTTGCTGTCTTTGATCCTCAAGACAACCAAAAAATCATTGAAATTCAAGAGAAGCCAAAAGAGCCAAAATCCAATATGGCTGTGACGGGACTCTACCTCTATGACAACAAGGTCTTTGACTACATTAAAAAATGTGATCCCAATTTTGCTGGAAGAGGGGAATTAGAAATTACGGAAGTGAATAATTTTTACATAGGTGATGGCAAACTTCGCTGGGAAGAGCTTAAAGGCTTTTGGAGTGATGCAGGAACATTTAAATCCATGCATGCAGCCTCAACCTACTGGGCACAAAAAGACACACCTGAATCAAAATAGAAGTACAACACTTAGGAGTTTTCTTATGGGTAGAATGGATGGAGAGGAATTTCCAAGGGAAGGGAGTCCTGATTTTAGTCTTCCAGATGAACAGCCCGCCAAACTAGATGGAATTATGGTGAGAGCATTGTTAGACAAAAATCTTCAAAAACGAATCGTTGACTTTTCTGTAGAAATGGAAGGCCCAACCACTTTTACTGCTATCGCTACTCTTGTGGATGTCGATCGCGAAGGTCCGCTTGCGAAAGCCATTGAAGAGCAGTTTAAAGACTAAGACTCATTCGTCTTTTTTGTTCCACATCGATCCATTGTGCTATACTGATTTGCCTATGATGCAAAAACTTCTGGCAGTCGTATTGGCAGTGGTTGGAGCAAACTGGATCCTCTATGATCATGGGTTTCCCATGGAAGGATCTCTTGGTTTCTTTTGCTTTATTGTAATCGGAACTATCTGTACCCATCTCGCTTTTTTTTCACGTACCCAGAGCAGACAACGAACGCTCTCCTTTGCTGTCTCCGGTCTTGCAATTTTCTCGGCGCTACTTTCAATATTTCGCGCCAGTACCTTTGATTCCTTTTGGCTCACAGTACAATCGTTGGTGCTCTCAGCACTCACGCTCTACCTACTTGCCCTCACTCAAAAGGAATTTGGATCGGTGGTAGAAATTGTTGCTGTGCCATTCCGTTTGTTCACCTCCTGGATCGATGCAGCAGGGTATCTGGTGCAACATGAATTGGGTACCGTCATCAAAACAGGGACTTCCAAGTTTACTATAGCCCCATCCACCTCAGTGCTACATCAAGACACCGTGGCAGCAGTTGTCCGGGGTGTCGCAATAACGATCCCCGTCCTCTTTGTGATTGTCAGTTTGCTCGCCCAAGCAGACCCTATCTTTTCAAGTACCATTGAAAATCTCTTCAAACTCCCATCTATCTCGGTCAGTATTCCGGGAAGACTCCTCTTTAGTTTGATTGTGGCCGCGCTTGTTGCTCCCGTAGCATTCTTAAAGATCAAAGGGGTATATCACTCACCGTTGATGCGTCCAGAGTTTAAAAAATTCAGACTGGAGTTCTCGATGCTCTCTGCAGCGATCGCCGCTGTGCTTGCAGTCTTTTTAATTATTCAGTTTCGCTATCTTTTCTTGGCTGTACCCGATCAGTCACTCCAATCATTTGGGATGGCTACATATTCAGACTATGTGCGTAAAGGATTTGGCGAGCTCACCGTCGTCGCATTTCTAGTGTATGGAATTGTTGCTGCCAGTTTAGTTGTCTACCGTCAGCAAGCTGCCAAAGCAGTGCTCCTAAAGCGCATCAACATGGTCCTCTTGGGTGAGATGGGAATCTTTATCCTCTCAATTCTGCGTCGAGTCATGCTTTATCAAGCAGAACATGGCTTAACCCGTGTCCGAGTCTATGGGACCTTCTTTCTCCTCATGCTGGTCGCATTGACCGTCGTACTTCTGCTTCGCTATCTAAAAACGAGTAAGCGACTCTGGTATCTATTTGAAGCGGGGATCGTCGTACTGGCAGTTCTGTTCAGTTCGTTCCTTAATGTGGATAAGATGATTGCCACGCTCTGGCGACCAACAGTCAACAACGAAGTCGATTATATGTACATTACCCGCCTCTCAGCGGATGCTGTCGATGGCTGGGTTCAAGCTGTTTGGCAGATTCAACAGCAGCCAACCAACCAATGGCTGCAGCAGACAATCTTTAGTAACGAAGACGCACGTCTGATTGTCTATAGTTACCGGACCCTCACAGAGCTCGTTGACACCTACGGAAACCTAGCCTGGGACTATGGCACGAGCGAAGAACAAGCAATCTTTCATCCGGACTTTACACGTGACACACACATCCTTCGCTATAATGTTGCCAAGGCATCTGCGTATAAACGATTGCTTCATGAGATCTCACCGGCTCAAATGCAGACGGTTGTTTCCATGTATCGACAGTTGTATTCGCAATTAAGTAACGAGCAAAAAAACATGCTCTACGATCGGTCCTATGACTCACCGTTAACGCAGTAGGCAAAAACTGGATATTCTCGCTCCCGCTTTACCTGTGCTACTGTGTAAGAAGATGCATTGTTATGGTCTATCCACAAATCTTTTTAGAATCCTTTGATGTTCTAACTCTATTGTTGGCGACAAGCGTATTCTTTTGGCTCATCCTCATCGTTGGTGTCGTTGCAATTTTGGTCTTTTTCATTATTACCAGAGGGAAGTTTCTCAAAAAAAAAGGTCAAAAAGTAATCGCTGTCAAAAAACTGACGAAAAAAGAAAAAAATCTCATTTTGGAAAAGCAAAGTCGAAAATTCTTTGTGGCTGTAGGTAGCGGTTTGTTTCTATCGATAGGTATCGGGCATTTTTTAGGCTGGTATCTGCAAGAGAGCATTATTATCGCGATTTTGTGTTTAGGATTAATTTATATCCTTTGGATGCTCCGATCGATTAACCTACCACCTTGGATGTTAGCGAGTCCTCTAATCTTGGCTATCATTCTTGCCGTGGTGATCACGGCTAATCAAGGAATACTCGTGTATCCCGATCGGGTGGTATATAAAAGTGTCACCAGTGACAAAGGTTTTTACTCCCGAGAGTTTTTGGCTACTCCCAAGATGCAACTGATTATCTACTGTCGTAAGAACCCTCGTATGGGTGGCTATCGCCGTGTGGAACAACCACGACTGTGTGGGAGTTATTTAAATTCGCCGACGATCTCGCGTTTTGGCGTAGTAGGAGATATCAACATCCGTCGCATTGATGAGATCAATAAAGCGATCATTTCCACATTCAGCCTAGTGTGCACAGGGTCTTCGTATATCGATGACAATCCCTTCTTCTTTGAAGTTGTCTGTCGTCGATCGCCGTCAGTTGAATAAGATAACCGTGTCGTTACCGTATTCTCACCAATTCTCGACTTTTAATCCCCATACTGCAACAAAGTGATGCGGGTCATAAGACCTCATACGCTATAGTAGAGGAGCAAATAGTGTCAGATAACAACCAAACGAAACAAAAGGGATCGTTATCGATCGCGGCGATTGGAGATCTCCATATTCGCGAGACCGATACTGGAAGACTTTCCTCGATGTTAACTCAGATAAATCAAGTTGCAGACGTCCTTCTTCTGTGTGGCGACCTTACAGATCAAGGCGCAATAGTCGAAGCAACCGTGCTTGCCGATGAGCTTCGAGCCTGTTCCGTTCCGGTCATCGCAGTGCTGGGCAATCATGATTACGAAAGTGGTGTCGCCGATCAATTAGGAACTGTGCTGACGCAGGCCAACGTCCATCTTCTCGATGGGAATGATATGGAAATCCATGGGGTAGGCTTTGTGGGTGTCAAAGGATTCCCAGGAGGTTTCTTGCAGTACATGCTTCCCAATTGGGGAGAGCCAGAAGTCAAAACCTTTGTCTATGAAGGGGTGCAAGAAGCCCTCAAGCTTGAAAGTGCACTCTCGAGAATGGAAACCAAGCACAAGGTAGCACTGCTCCACTATGCACCGATCAGAGACACGATTGTAGGTGAACCACTCGAAATATTTCCGTTCTTGGGTTCTTCCAGATTAGAGGGGCCATTAAATCGATTTGGAGTTGATGTTGCATTCCATGGACACGCCCATCATGGAACACTCGCAGGTCACACAGAGGGGAAGGTACCTGTGTTTAATGTCGCGTTACCCCTGGTACGAGCTCAGAAGAACTCCGACTTTTTCTTGTATACCCTAAAGCTTGACTAGACTGAACCTTTTTCTTCTTACATTTCGCTTACCCTACTCTGGTAGGGTGATGATGCTCTTGTGTGATGATATACAATCATCTCAATAAAAACCCTGGAGTAACTATGATCGTATCTCTTCCCAAAGTACTTCTCTTTTTGACACTATCGCTGGTTCTGTTGGCAATGCCTACCTCAGCCAAGGCGGTCTCGATCCAGAATCTTTCGTCGGAGTCCTCGTACTGGTGTAATACCAAAGTCTCGATCCCTATTGATGGCTTGGATCCTGATTTCCGCTATCAAGTACGCATGGAGCAGATTTCCACTCGAAGTTGCCGAACGGGAACGGATACCTCGGGATCATGGACCAACAACGGAAAGATCGTGTCTCCAACTGGATCTACGATCTGGAACTATAACTTTGGAGAATATGGAACTTTTCGAGCCAGTATCTGGCAAGAAGGGAAGGAAGTCAGTTCTGCCTGCTTTGAGATTGCCTCCCAAGGCCAGCTCAAGAATGTGGAAAAAGGCTGTGGCACTCGAGTAAATTCATCGCCATCTAATCCCACAACTCCCACCCCAACCCCCAGAGTCGTCTATGTCTATCCGACCACCTCAACGAATCGACCTTCCGATACCGTGCTTTCTGACATTCAAAAAGCCTTCGATGAGTTCCTGCGACGCTACTATCCAAATCTCGTCAGTGACGTCCGAGTCTACCGAAACTAAGACCAGAAGCTTCAACAGCCTCTTCCTCAATAACTTGCCTTCCAGATAGGCCTGTAATATAATAGAACGCTTGGTTATAAGGCTATTTTGTCTGAATCCAAGTTGTCTTGTTTTTCCTTGAGTATCGACACGATACACCCAGGGAATACAACGACAAATTGCCCTTTTCCATGTGTAATCAATCAACCCAATTTCCAGGTGGAACCAGTGGGGATATTCGAGTATCCCTAGTTTTCCGCCTGGAACGAGTCCAGGGGTGTGAAAGGAACAAGAAAGTGAAGAAGTGGAGTCCGGGATATTTCGAGTTCATTATCGTTCTGATAATCACAGCAATAACGGCAGCAGTCCTGCTGGTCTTTATCGTCAGTGAGGCAGATGCGCAGGGGGAGTACCCCCTTGCGGACGGCGTTTGCGGTCCCGTCCCTACGGGGACCGTCGTCACGGTTCAGTCTTTCGTTGCCCGGACGGGACCCATGACCCAGGCACCGGGGTCGGGGTCAAGCGTTCCCGCGGGCAGGTCGTTTCCTGTCTACCAAATCGTCTGCGACGAAGGGGTGACCTTCGTTGCAGTTAACTGGGATGGGCAGCAG
>JAGOVC010000038.1 GCA_018060955.1 Candidatus Woesebacteria bacterium
ATCTTGGACTACGTCTATCTAGTCGTGTTTGGGGTAACTATTCACTGTAAACACTCACCTTCCTGTAGTGAATATACGATAAGAGCAATTACAAGGCATGGTACAATCAAAGGCACCTTTCTAGGCGTAAAACGTATCTTAACTTGCTGGTAACACTATGGCGACAATTCAAGAAATTTCTCAAGCAATTCTCATCAATCCCCTGTTCGAATATTTGAAGTTTCTCTATGGCCAAACAGGCAGTTTTGGGGTCGCAATCATCCTTTTAACCCTTTCCGTTCGTACGGTTCTGATTCCTTTTACCCTTCCAACCTTGAGGTCTCAAAAGAAAATGAAGCTACTCAAGCCTCAAATTGATCTGTTAAAAGAAAAATTTAAGCAGGACCCAAAGAAACTACAACAAGCTCAGATGGAGCTTTTTAAAGAGCACAACATAAACCCGATTGCAGGATGTCTTCCCTATTTGGCTCAATTAGTGGTTATTTTTGCCCTCTACAACGTGTTGTCTCACTTTGTTTCCAGAGCTTCTTCTGAAGGACTTACAATAAATACTTGGTTTATGGGATGGGATTTAGCACATCCAGACAAGTTCTACGTTATTCCGGTCTTGGCTGCCCTAACCCAGTTTGTACTGTCTTTGATGCTTCTACCAGGCATCGAAAAACATGATCTGATTCCTAATAATAGTAAAAAGCCGAAAGTTCAGGCTGAAAATAAAAAAGAGAACGACTCTCAACAAATGGCAGAAACCATGCAAAAACAGATGGTTTTCATGATGCCAATCATGACGGGGTTGTTTGCACTTCGTTTCCCTTCTGGTTTAGGACTGTACTGGATTGTAACGACGATCTTTAGTATCGCCCAACAATGGGTCATCTCTGGTCCTGGTGGACTCAAGAACATCGTTGCCCAAGTTAAAAGTAGAGTTTCGCTACAAAAATAATTGAGGAGAAGTATGACAACACAAGATTTCGTACAACAGCTGCTAGCCCATATGGGGATTGATTCCGCAGTTGTGACATTAATTGACAGTGATGAAAATCTCGAGATAAACATTGCTGTTGATGAAACAGAGAGTGGTTTGTTAATCGGTCGCCACGCAGAAACTCTAGAAAGCCTGCAACATCTGGTCCGATTGCTATATCAAAAAGACATTGAGAAGCCAATCTCTGTAAACATTAATGATTTCCGTCAAAAAAGAACGGACTATTTGTCCGAGTTGGCCAACCGAGTAGCAGAACGTGTAATTGCCTCTGGTCGACCTCAAACTCTTCGCCTGCCCGCATCAGAGCGCAGAATAATCCACATGGTTTTAGCCGACCACGAACAGGTTCGCACAGAGTCTGAAGGCGAAGGAACCTATCGTGTGTTAAAAGTTTTCCCCAAATAATCCACAATAGTGGATAAATAAAAAGGACAGGCTTCCCTGTCCTTTTTTATTGCCAAATTGCTCTTCATCCACTCTGAGGGTACACTACCCATCTATGATATATCTCATTCATACAGACGGTGGATCCCGAGGTAACCCTGGTCAAGCTGCAACCGGATTCGTTATCCAGACAGACGATGGTTCAATAGTCTTTGAAAAAGGAGAGAAAATTGGTGTGACAACGAATAATGTGGCAGAGTATTCAGCTGTAATAGCGGCAATCAAATATTTATTAGAGTCCCCTACTACGCCAATTGTTGCAAAGTTTCATCTTGATTCGAAGCTTGTAGTCGAGCAAATCAACGGAAACTATCAAATTAAACAGCCGCACCTACAATCTTTGTGCATGGAAATTCAAAAGCTTCGAAAACAACTACCCTTCCCTTGTGTCTTCTCTCATGTTCCAAGAAAAGAGAACGCTCGCGCTGATTTTCTCGTCAATCTCGCCCTTGACTCTTCCTAATATTTCTGAGCTACAAAACCAACTCAAGAACTAATTGCTAAACTCAATGCTTTAGACGGATGTATCCATCCTTTCCCCGTGTTATCCAGAACTAAAAAACGTGTCGGAATAGCGTAGGAAGAGTGTATAAAACGAACAAAACAAACAGTACCACCTTCGCTAAACATTCTCCTAATTAAACCCCGTCTTGCGGGGGGTTATACATCCTGTGTACGCTTACAAGGATATGGTTAAGCGGTTTAGAACCACAATTGAAGATCAACCTCAAGTAGTTGTAGTTTCTGCACAAGGGCAGTTGGTCCAAGAACTCATTACTAATCTACAAGCATTACATCTTAATGCTGTTTGGGTGTCTCCAGACGATCTTATTGGGAAAAAGGGAAGTAGAGCTGTTTTAACAGCCTATGCAATAATTTGGATTGATTTTCCAGTGTTCGGAGACCAACAACGGAAAAAAACTGTTGGATCCAATCTAGTCAACGCACTACAAAGCACAAAAGCTCCGTTATTTTATGTTTGCTTTGACGTTACGCACCAACGACAAAAAGAAGCGATTTCAATAGATCCCACGTGGGCGAGTGTCTATCTTCATCGGTTGATAACCAAAACAATTCCTCGTGTTTGCGTGTTGGAGTATCAACACGTGGTCTATCCCTTTGATGGGGGACTGTCAATTGTTCAGCGATTTATAAGTGAAAAAATTTCAGCCCAACTCAAAGGGACGATGGATGGGACTTTTCGTCCGATATGGTATCAGAGTGTGATTGAGCATGTTGTAAAGATTGTGTGTTCAACTGATCCTAAGTCCGGAAGATGGGCAGGGGAGGGAGAGGTTACTTTAAGTGGTTTTGAACACGAATTGCGAAAAACACTTCAATTTCCGTCGAGTGCAGGAAAGAAGATGGAGCTGCCATTTATCTTTCCTTCAAGCGATTTGCTTCCAAGCATCCCGATTAATGAAATGATTTCTGAAGTTAGTTTATCGTTTCCCAAGTTCTCGTTTCTTTCTACCCATACTTCTACAAGTTCCAACAACCTAGACAGTCAAGTACTTCCACCACGTACAGATCTAAAAAAATCTTCTGTGCGTATACCAGCAATTGTTGGAAGACTCGTGATGGGAATCGGGGCTGCATCAGTAGTTGGGTATGGTCTGATCGTCCTTCTTGTCTTGACTAGTTTGAACCAAATCCGGGCCGATATTGCGACCTATGTCGTCACTAACCAACCTGAAAAACTTCCGAGTCAGCAGCAACTGAGCCTAACAAAGAACGTAAACACGTATGTTCCGGTTCCATATCAACTACTTGGATTTCCAGTATCCCAGCGGGAAGTACATCAATATCTATCCCACATCGAAACACTACGCGAAGGAATGACTGAAGTTGAACTGGGAAATTTGTATGCAGAACAAGCGTATGAAGAAATTACCGGAAAAAAAGAATCCACAGATTTTTCTTCACTCCGTCAGGCGATCCAGGCATATGATCGATCCTATCAACAAATGTCCTCTATTCAAGCTCGAGTCACACCTCAACGTGAGTTGTTAAATACTTTTGAAGGATCCAGCGAATTTTCTGAGCAGTTCCTCCAGGATGTTAGTGCGGTACGAGAAAATCTGACAATCACAAAAACATTTCTATCCTCTTTAGAGACCTTCTTGTCTGCAGAAACGAAAACGGTGGCGATTGTTGTTGTTGAACCAGAAATCCAGCGTTCACTAGGAGGAGTACCAAGAGAAATTACACTTCTGCGGTTTGAGAAAGGGAAGTTGTTTCAGACACAATCCTATGCAACGCAGGAATTAAACGACATGTTGAAAGGAACTGTTACCCCTCCAGAGGAGTGGAAAGCGCTTGGCAAAGACAATTGGAATCTCTCAGATGGAGCTTTTAGTCCAGATGGTCCCACTGCTGCAAAACAACTGGGCTGGTTTTTATCCAAACAACTTATGCAAGAAATTGATGCTGTTGTAGTGATCTCCACGGATGGAATATCTAGGTTGTTGGCGGCGACAGGTGAGATTTCTATCGATGGATCACGTGTGTCTTCAACTACAAGTAAAGCGTTTTTTAAATCACTTTCCACACAGAATTCCGATCAGTCCTCTAATGGGTGGGGAGGGGTAGGGGAAGTTTTTGTAGCCTCACTCCAACAAAAAGAGAGCATGTTTAAAGCTGCCACAATACTAAAGTCAATCTTTGAGCAATCTCAAGGGGTTTTATTTGTAAAAGAGACAGGAGCTGCTATGACTCTTTCCCCGTTGGGTTGGGATGGAGCATTGTCTATTCCATCTTGTCCGACAACTTTTGCGTCAGCAGAGTGTCAGATCGAATATGCCTCCCTTTGGGAACATGAATTTTCTTCGACCCCAAGTGCTGCTATCATTTCTCGAAGTATCACGGATGATGTAGAGATATCTCCCCAAAATATAGTTCACCATCGTACAATTCTGTACCAGAATACCTCTTCCCAAGATTCGTCAGGGCTTACCTACCAAGCTCTAGTGAAATTCATTACCAATAGTGAAGTGCAAATCAACTCGATTACGGTGGGAAATACACCCTTACTTCCTACTCAGTATCAAATTAGCAGCGAATTTGGGAAAAGCGTTTCTACTTTTCAGCTAAAAGTCCCTCCAAATTCTCAAGTACCGGTAGAAATTAGGTATGAAACTCGCTTATCTAAACCTGGGGGTTCTGTTGTGTTTTACGAGCATAAACAAGTTGGCATGCCCACACTACCTTTTACGTTAACAACTTCCTATCAGGGGTCCTATTCTCCCAAAATGATTGCTCCAGCAGCACTGATTGAAGCTAAGAAGGTTACATTTACCGCACTTCTTAACAAACATCGAATTTTCGCCTTAGGTTTTTAATTGTCTCCAGAGAATGCCTGTGGTACAATCAGCTCTTACCAAATCAAGATACTTGAAGGAATTGTATGACTCAACAACGCCAGGCTTTATTGGCTAAACCTCGCACCATCATTGGGCGACAGGTAAAACAACTTCGATCAGCTGGATTAATTCCTGGAAACATTTACAGCAAAGGCCAAGATTCAGTTGCCTTAAGTGTTGATGCGAAGATCTTTTTAAAAATCTATAGTCAAGCTGGAGAAACTGCACTGGTTGATCTGACGGTGGACGGTGAGTCCAAAGCACGACCGGTTCTTATTCGTAGTGTTGCTCGACACCCCGTATCTGGCGCCATTGTTCACATTGATTTCAACCAAGTGAACTTAAAAGAAAAAATTACCGCAATGATTCCGGTTGAATCTATAGGTGAATCGGAAGCAATCAAAAATGGTGGTGTCTTGGTTCTTCCATATAGTGAAATTGAGGTTGAAGCCTTGCCAACAGAGTTACCAGAAAAATTTGAAGTGGATATCTCAAAATTAGCAGCAATTGGTGACACAGTTACTATTGCCGATCTTTCATACGATCGACAAGCTGTTGAAATTCAATTAGCCCAAGACGATGTTGTAGCTACTGTCCAAGCTCAGGAAGAAGAACAAGTTGAGGAAGTTGTTGCTGAACCAGTTGAAGTAGAATTAACAAAACAAGGAGCAACGAAGGAAGAGGAAGAAGCTGCAGCTGCCGAAGCGAAGTCAGAGTAGCTGTATTTATATTCGAATCTAAAAAAAGGACAGGGAAACCTGTCCTTTTTAATACCCCTACAAATACTTTTCTTGAATTGTTTGGATAACGGGGGAGTTTGGGTCTAGGCGCTGGAGTTCTTGGGAGACATCTTGAAGAGTTGTTATATCGTGCAACCGGTAGGCGATTTGAGCCAAAGAAAACAAAACATCTCTTGAAGTTGGATGCTGTTGACGTAAGACTTCTAGTTTCTGTTTTTCTCGGTAAATTGTGTCGATTTGAGATTGCAATGAGGAGCGTTGTTGCTCATAGGCTAGATGTTTTGTTTGATATGTACTTACTCCGAGGATGAGCCAAAACCCAATCAGAATGCTGAGAACAAATAACCCTTTTTTACCTACATGAACTGCTGGGGCGGTAAGCACTTGTAGTACGGTAAGACTCCAGAAAAACCAGAAACGCATTTGCATGTTAAAAGTATAGCAGTCCACACGTCATTTTTAGTGCGTTGGCCAAGAGCTGGTAATTAAGTAGTTATCGGTTAACAGTCCGTTTTTATTCCATTCTTGCCAAATTGCCTCGGTGACGAAGGGGATAAAAGGATGGAGCAGTTTAAGACAGGTCACAAAAACGGTCGTCAATACATAGAATGTCACGTCTTTATCCTCACGAGTCTTGGTGTGCTCTAAGTAGTCACTGGCAAAACGATTCCAAACAAAATCATACAAACCCAGAGCGGCATCTGAGAATCGATAGGTATCAAGTTGATTGGTTGTCGACTCTACAAGCTTCTCAAGTTCTAGGAGAAGGGAAGAATCTACATCACTCAGTTGATCTGGTTGAACTTCTTTTAAGATTTCTGGTTTGGAAAGCACGATAAAGCGGGCAATGTTCCAGAGTTTGTTACTAAAGTTACGATACCCGCGAACTTTGTTTTCAGAGAGGGCAATTGGGTTTCCAGGTGCAGATCCTGCCACCAAGGCGATCCGTAACGCATCAGCTCCATATTTTTGAACTAAGTCGATCGGATTAATCACGTTTCCTTTACTTTTACTCATTTTCGCGCCTTTTTCATCCGTCACCATCGAGTGCAGGTAGACAGTAGAGAAGGGGACCTCTCCAGTGCGATAGAGTCCAAACATCAACATTCTAGCCACCCAGAAGAATAGAATGTCCCACATCGTATCGAGAACTTGAGTAGGGTAGAAGCGCTTGAAATCATTTCCATCCGGGTAACCTAGTGTTGTTAACGGCCACTGTCCAGAAGAGAACCAGGTATCAAAGGTATCGGTCTCTGGAAGATAATCCTCCCCTGGAGAAGAATCTGAAACCACATACGTCGCTCCTACTGGTGCCCGTAGTGTTTGGAGTCCAGCCTTAATCTGTGCAAGGGTCAGGGTAGAGGAGGGAACAAGCAATTCTTCCAGCGTTCCAGAAACTCGTTCCTTGTTTGTGTTCAGGAAGGTAACATGGACCAACGGATTGTCATGAATGTTATACCAGACAGGGATTCGAATACCCCAAACAATCTGTCTGGAAATCGGCCAATCGCGGATATTTTCCATCCACTGAAAATAGGTTTGTTCAAAGCGAGCAGGAACGAATGTAACTTTCTTGTCTTTTGCGGCTTTAATGGCTGGTTTTGCGAATTCCTTGGTAGAAACAAACCAGTTCGGCATCACCATAGGTTCAATATCGCCGCCGGTTTTATAGTCGACCGCAACATTGTGTACATAGTTTTCATCAATTTTCTCCATCATGCCGTCTGCAACCATATCTTCCACGATAAGCTTGCGAGCTTCCATGACTTTCTTCCCATGGTATTTTTGGGCACGAGCGACATATTTGGGATCAGCTTTGGCGATGTTTTCAGGAGTCAAAAAGTAGCTTAGATCCATGCGACCAGAAAAGTCGATAATGGGTGAAACTGGCAAGTTGTATCTTTTGCCCAAGGCAAAGTCATGCGCATCATGGGCTGGCGTCACTTTCATCACCCCAGTTCCGAATTCCATATCCATTTCTTCGTCGGAGATCACATCCATTTCTACCGGTCCTAATAGGCTTTGAAATTGGATCTTCTTTCCAATCCACTCTTTGTAGCGAGGGTCTTCTGGGTGAACCGCCACTGCGGTATCGCGAAATTTTGTTTCTGGTCGAGCGGTGGCAATCACAAAGGGACCATACTTGATGTAATAGAGTGCGTCTTTGCGTTCAACATACTGCACTTCCAGATCAGAGAAGGTGGTTCCCGATTTGGGAGAGTAGTTCACAATATAGTTGTCGCGATAGACGAGACCGTCGGTTACCATCTTTTGGAACGTATCATAGACAACCTTGACAACTTTCTCGTCTAACATGAATGTGGAGCGCGACCAATCACAGGAAAAACCCAGTGACTTGAGTTGGTCAAAGATAACCCCTGAGTTGTCGGTAACAAATTGATAAATGTCTTTATAGAGTGTCTCCCGATCAAACTGGAAACGAGATTTTCCTTGTTTGCTTAAGTGCTTTTCATACACATACTGGGTTTCAAATCCCGCATGATCCGTTCCCGGTAACCAAAGAGTTGGCTGTCCCAACATACGGTGATAGCGAACCAAGATGTCCTCAATCACAAACATGGCATGCCCGGCATGTAATGAGGCATTTGCATTGGGTGGAGGTAACAAGATGGTATACGGATCTTTTGAGCTATCCGCGTTCTGCTGAGTGTCAGGATTAAAAGCTCCGGATTCTTCCCAGAGTTTATAGATAGTGGACTCATGGTCTTGAGGGGAGAAGGTTGAGGTCATGTTGTTTTGCCACGAGGTGTTTTGCGAGGATCTGTAGTTCTTTTTGCATCATTCTCTTGCTCTCTGTAACGTGCAACATTCTGTGCTGAGATATGAGCTGCATTTGGATTATTTCGAAGTACGTGTGTACGCATGATTTCTGGGACCTCTCTAGAATGAATGTCTAAAGTTTTGGCAAGAGCAATTCTCTCTTCTTCGGTTCCGGTAAATCTTGCAACAGCAAGCTCGTTATCAACACGCGTTCTGCTTTTAGGATCAATTTTTGGAGAAGTTTGGGTATCTGGGCGTCTTCCTAGTAGGTTATCGATAATATTCATATTTCTCTATTTTACCTTGACCTAGTCAAAACGTCACCTATCTTGCGAAGAGGGGGTAAAATAGTGGTAAGGAGAATTTTTATGTTTCTTTTTCTAGTTGTTGTCATTGCTGTTGTATTACTATTTTGGCTTACCTCACTAAAGCAAATTAATCAGTTTGAACGCGGGGTTGTGTATAGTTTTGGACGTTTTACCGGAATCATGGATCCAGGTTGGCGCTTCATGTGGCCATATGTGCAACAGGTAACAAAAGTTGATATCAGAACCAAGGCAGTAGAAGTTCCGAAGCAAGAAGCTATTACCAAAGACAACGTACAAG
>JAGOVC010000039.1 GCA_018060955.1 Candidatus Woesebacteria bacterium
ATGTCCACCTGTTAAATAGAGATTCATAGGTGTCGTAGGGATCGACTCGGCCGAGAACTAGGTTTCTTCTCTTCGTCGATTGGAGTTAATCCAATAACAATCCCAATGGCTACCGTACACATGACCAACGCTGTTCCTCCGTACGAGATGAAGGGCAGCGGTACACCTGTTAGGGGGATTAACGCCACAATTGAACTTAAGTTCACTAACACTTGGGCGGCAATCCAGCTAATCATTCCAACCCCAATTAAGTAGGCGGTCGGACTGAATTCAACGCGTCGAATCCAGAGGCGCATCTTTGTCAGTAAGACAATGTATCCGATAATAATGATACCACATAGCACAAATCCGAGCTCTTCAGCGATGATTGCAAAGATGGAATCGGTGGTGGCTTCCGGAATATAGCGATATTTTTGTTTCGATTTCCCTAACCCTTGACCAAAGAGCCCTCCGTTCCCAAGTGCAATGGTAATCTGGCGAATGTGATAGGACTTCCCTAAGGGATCGCTTTCCGGGTTTAAGTAGGTAGTTAGTCGTTGTAACCGATACGGTGACAATACAACCAACAATCCAATCCCAATGATGCCTCCTCCTAGCATCCAGAGGATGTGTTTGAATGGCTTTCCCGACACAATATACATTGACGCAGCTATGGATAATAAAATCAGTCCACTACCTAAATCAGGCTGCAACATCACTAATCCAAAAATCGGAACAATGAGCATGAGGAAGGATAAGAATCGACGCTCTTTAGAAAGCCATTTGGATAAATAAAATACCAATCCAAATTTCATCACCTCCACAGGCTGAAATGAAAAACCTGCAATCGAGATCCAACGCCGTGCTCCCAACACTTTCACTCCAATACCTGGAATTAATACTCCAATGAGCAACATGAGTCCAGCAATGAACACTAATGGTCCAAGGATATACCAAACCTTCGTTGGTACTTTGGACGACACAATTAAGGCAGTGATCGCCACTGCCGCCCAAATGAGCTGTTGTTTGACAAAATAAAATTTATCCCCAAAGGTAATGAAACTCTCCACAACGGAGACGTTGTAGACCATGAGCACTCCAAAGGCAATAAAGACAAGCACCATGAAAAACAAGGTGACCCCATCAAATTTGTTTACGAGTGGTCTGGCACGTGAGAGTGAATACATTGAAGATATTGGGTACTACGATCACGATAATCTTTAAATAGTCCAAAGCTTGGTGAAGCTGTTGATAGTAGTACACTAGCCCCTTTTGGAGTTGCTGTAAATGCAGCATCCACAGCTTCTTGCATCGAAGCAATGGCAATGGTTTGGATTTGTTTGCGCGAGGCGACCGCTTCGGCAATCCGAGATCCTGTGGTCGGGAAATAGAGCAGTGTTTGCACTGATGAGGCTGCAATCGCATCTGCTAATGCTTCAAATTCTTGTTTACGCTCATGCCCTCCGACAATCAGCGTCTGTACCGATGACCCGAGTGCATTGAGCGCTGCAATCGTCGCCTCCGGAATCGTTGCTAACGCATCATCATAGAAAGTAATCTCATTGATCGTGGCAACTGGCTCCAAGCGCCCTGGTAAGGGCTTTGCGCTTATAAACGCAGCTTGAATTTGCTCGTTGGAATACCCCAGAAGTTTCGCGATTGCCAGGGCGGGAAGACAGTTAAAAACGTTGTGTTGCCCTTTAAGCGAAATCATCGATCGATCCACAATTTTATCGCCCTGCCAATACAGTCCGTCTTTAAGTGCTCGTGCTCTCGCCTGGACTTGATAGTCTACTTGTGCAGTGATACCGATTTTTTCCGGAGGAAGAGGAGTGACGGCCGCGATAACGGGCTCCTGATCCAACGTATGGATACATATATCTGTAGCTTTTTGCGTGGCAAAGAGATTTCGTTTTGCAGCCAGATAGTCATGGATTGTTTGATAGTAGTCCAGATGCTCGGGAAATAAGTTTAAAAACACGCTGATTTTTGGGCCATGATGGATTGTTTGTGCCTGAAAGGAGGATGTCTCTACCACGATCTGAGTTTTCGGGGTAATTGCATCGACGCAATCGAGCATGGGTTCTCCGATATTGCCAACCAGGAGAACAGTTTCCCCACATTCTCGTAACACATGGGCAATCAAATGGGAGGTTGTACTTTTACCTTTGGTACCAGTGACCGCAATAATCTGAGATCCAAACAATTCAAAGAACACATCTGCTTGAGAAGTCATCCGTTGAGCGGATGGATTTTCGCAGATCAGCTTTTCTGGTTTAATTCCTGGGGTTTTGAATACGATGGATCCTTGAATTTTGTGTGACTCTAAAGGTCCGGAATACACCGTGGATAGTTCATCCTTCCCAAAGCGTTCCAGAAGTTCTGCAGTCCACCCTTCATCATAGAGATTAAAGCCTAGGGTAGGGAATCTGGCACGCAAAAAAGCATAGGTGCTCTGTCCTTCGCGACCCATTCCCACAATTGCAACACAACCTGCTTGTGATAACCATGTTGGAATAACTAAACTCCCCATACAGTGTCTCCTACGGATGTAGTGGTAATGCAGAAATAAATTGAGCAGGAATGCAGTGTTCGTCGCTACGCTGCGCTAATAGTGTTTTCGATAATTCTTCTAAGTGCTGGGCATGATCAGATAGAAAGCTTGCAAATGATTCAAGCAGCGGTGGAAGTGTTTTGTCTTGATAGCGCTTTGCGGTCATCCACAAAGCAACTTGAGATTCTTCAATCGTTCCAATACATTCAAATGGTTTATATTCTGTTTGTCCGATTAGTTCTGCGATGTAGGGCTTTAACGTAACATCCGCAAGCATTTCTTTTCCAAAGATTCCCGTCACCTGCTCCTCTGGCAAAAATGCAGATAACAGCAAGGCAACAAAGGTACACTTTGCACAGTTGCCGCACCACTGATTCAGTTTTTGTCCGACATTGCAGCTCTTAAAGATAGGGAAATACTGCGGGTACGCTGTAAAGGCTTTAAGTATTTGCACTTCATACCAAGGTCGAAGGAAACTAAAATAGGTCGGAACCGGATTAAAACTCGATCGCAGATACTCCTGCACATCCCGTTCAAACTCTAATGATTTTGAGTATTGGTGGTTAACAGCTTGTCCCTGCCAAACGCCAGTCGGTTCATTGGCGCTTCGCTCATTGGATAAGGCAACGAACGGGATCGAATTCAAATCAGCAATCAAGGTCGTCAAAAAGGCAAGGATCGAGGAGAAAGGAGTATGTCCGTTGGGATATCCATTCGCATTGAGCTCAAATAAGAATGGATCAAGCATTCTACTAAAAAGTATGTTGCCATGGAGTTGATGTTCTTTGGTGAATTGTTCGACGACTTGTGGCGAAGCACCTTTATTTCCCGACGTGGTAAAGATGTCATATCCTGCTGCTGCCAACAGTTCTAAGGTAACAATGGAATCTTTCCCACCCCCCACAGGAACAAGGATTCTCTTGCTCTCGGTCAGCGGCTGTTCTCTTTCAATTGGAGCGCTGTCATCCGATTGCACGCTCCACGCTGGATGGATGGGTGCAATTTGATTGACATAGAAAAATTCCCCTAACCCTTCGATGAGGAGGTTTTTCCAAAATTCCAGTTGTGTGGCTGACAGTGAACCACAAGCAATCTCAATTTCAGGCGTAAGTACTGCCTTCCAGTAGGAAGGAATCTCACACAACCCCAGTAAGAAAGCGTAATGTTCAATGCGTTTTTTCCCTAGTAATTGCAGTTGTTCTTCGCTGACCCCTGCAATCGAGAGACTTGGAGTAAAGACATGTGGAGCCGAATGGTCATCTGTACCCATGAACTGAAAATGATAGGTAAAGATCAGCGTGTCATCGGTATGCGACACAACCGCCGATTGATACACAAATTTTTTAAATTGATGGGCAAATGGCACAATCTGCATAGTTACAACAATGAAATCCAAAGACCGACGATGGTGAGAATAATTCCCGCTAACCACATTCGGACGACAATCTTTGGCTCTTCCCAACCGATATATTGAAGGTACAAGTGAAAGGGTGCGACAGGAAAAAGCTTCTTCTTTCGCGTAGCTTTGGACATCAGTTGTAATCCACTCGTTAGGACTTCAAAAAAGAAGATCGCCCCGATCACAAAAAGTCCGACAACCTTCCCTAGTAATAGACCCACGACGGCTAAGGTTGCCCCAAATGACAGAGCTCCTACATCGCCAAGCCAGATACGAGCGGGATAGACGTTGAAATATAAAAATGCAATTAAACTTCCAATCCACAATGACACAAAGACCGATAAGGGAGTGTCGAGAATGGAGGCGGAAAGAATCCAAAACCCAAATAAACAAATCATGAGGACGCCACTGGATAACCCATCTAATCCATCGGTGATGTTGACTGCATTTGTAAAGGAGACGATGGTAAACGCAGCAAAGGGAATATAAATCCAACCCAAGTTTAGCGTTCCAAAGAACGGTATGTGTAAAAAGGAAATTCCCAACAATCGATACAACATGGTCGCAATAATGAATGCCAAAATCCACTGCAAGGCAAACTTGTGTTTCATGCGTAATCCAAAAAACTGAGCCGAACTAAATCCAAAGAATTTTTTTAAGTCATCGTAAAATCCCAATGCACCGTAACTTAAGAAGGTAAAGAAAATAATGAAGATTTCAGAACGCAATGGATAGACTGTCCCAATACGCATGCCGGTAGCCCGCATTAATAGCATCAGTAAACAAAACAAGCCGGTCACGACAGCCATGATTAACAGTCCGCCTCCCACAGGAGTTCCTGCCTTATGTTGATGAAACTTATCAAAAATGGGACTTCTCTTTCCCAGCGCATCTATGGTTGTTTGTTTCTGTCGTTGAAATTTAAAACGGTAGAGTGCATTAATGAAGGGAACAATTGTTAATGCCGTTACTAAAAACGACACAATCACATTTCCAAGATAAAAAGAAAGTCCAGAATTCATACGTTTATGGATTACGAGTAATTGTAGCTCCCATCCCAGTTAATTGCTTATCCAAAAACTCATAGCCTCGATCAATTTGACTTGTTGGGTCCAAGAGCGTTGTTATTCCATCTGCACACATAGCAGCCATCATCAGTGTTGCTCCATGTCGCAGGTCTTTGACGTTAAAGGTTCCTGCATGCAGTGCACTAGGACCCTTGATACGCACCGCGTGTGGTTTTTCTAGTGTCTCAGTAGTGACATTAAAGTTATACACATCCTCGGGATGCGCAATCGTTGGATTAAAGAGCTCGATGGCAGCGCCCATCGTCTGTAACTCTGCTACATACTGAAAGCGATTCTCGTAGACTGTCTCATGTAAGATACTTTCACCTTCTGCCTGTGTCATCAGTGTCACCCAGAGAGGTTGCCAGTCAGTCTTAAATCCAGGGTGAATTGCAGTAGTGACGTTCGTAGCTTTGAGCGGACCCTTATAGAAGAAACGGATTCCGTAGTTTCCAACTTCATACCCTGCCCCGATTTCCTCCAGCTTCTCTAAGAAGCTTTCAATATCCCCAGGTGTTGCATTCTCTACCACAATGTCACCTTTGGTCGCCAAGGCTCCGCAGGCAAACGAAACCACCTGATTTTGATCGGGCATGATCTTATGAATCGCACCATGGAGCGTGGGAACCCCTTCGATCACAATCACTCGATTAGGTTTGCGCTCAATTTTTGCGCCCATTTGACAAAGGAATGCAATCAAATCATCAATTTCAGTTTCTTCTGCTGCATTTTTAAGTGTTGTTGTGCCTTTGGCAGTCACCGCCGCCATCAACATTGTTTCTGTCCCGGTGTGCGTATTTTTATCGAAACGATAGGTCGTCCCTACCAGACCGTCCGTCTCTACATCGATGAATCCATTACTCTGTGACACACGACATCCCAATGCTTCAAGACCTTCAAAATGTCGTTCTAATGGGCGAGTACCAATTTTGTCTCCTCCGGGAACCGGCACATGCGCTTTCTTAAACTTGGCCAACATGGCAGGAATAAATAACGTCGATGCTCGGGAAATCTCACCATTTTCTGCTCCAATTTGCCAAGAGGAAAATCCTTTGGGATCAATTACATATGCACGCTCCCCTGCAACCTGCGCGGAGGCACCCAAGGTATTGATGATCGAGGCGACCAATCCAACATCACTAATATGAGAAAAATTAAGAATTCTTGAAGGACTATCTGCTAGAAGCGATGCAATCATGAGTTTATATGATGCATTTTTAGCTCCCCCAACACGCACGGATCCAAACAAGGGTGTACCACCCGAAATGGTAAATGTGGGCATAGTATCAGTATTGTACCTGTTTTGAACGGTTTGTCATGGAGAGAGCGTTTTGACGGGTTGTCAGCGAATGAAAAAGACTTCTTTTTCAAGCTTAATCTGAAATTTTGTTTGGACTTCTTCTTCTACTTGTCGGCAGAGTGTTTCGATGTCCGTCGTCGTTGCGTCACCAGTATTTACAATGTACGTTGCATGCTTGGTACTTACCATCGCGCCCCCAACGGCTCTACCTTTTAATCCGGCTTGGTCAATCAATAATCCAGCCGCAACATTAAACTGATCAGGATGAATTTTCTTAATTGCGGTTTCTGGAATCTCAAGAATTTCTTGGAGTGCAGCAAGCTTACTAGTAGAAAGGGTTGGGTTTTTATACATACACCCAGTGCTCGGTACCCCAATGGGCTGGGACAAAGCGCGTTTTGTGGCAGCAGTCAAGATTGCGTCCCGAATCACTGCCTCTTCACCCACGTTGAGCTTGAGCGTAACAGAAAGAATTACGGCAGGATTGGAGTGAAAAATGGATGTATCATAGCCAAATCGAAGGTCTGCATGCTTCCATGTTTCGTTGTTTCCTTCGCTTGTACAGACCTCAACGGATTGCACAGTATTGCCAAAAAGTTCATGAGCAGTGAAGTGAGAGTTATTAAAGACCGCTCCCCCCACCGTTCCGGGAACTCCAACAAAGTGTTCTAACCCTGTAAGGTGCTGTTCACTTGCATAGTTGGAGAGTACTGCCGTAATCACTCCACTATCAGCAGTTATCATTCCATGGTTTTGAATCATTTCGTGCTGGATTTTTGAAGTCTTATTGAGAATAACTAGTTTGTCGATTCCTTGATCGGAAACAACGACATTACTCGCTCCTCCTAAGACAACAAATGGAATGTTGTTGATAAAGCAATACCGTACGACTTCAAACAAATCACTCTTTTGAGTGACCTCAAGAAACAATCGTGCCGGTCCACCAACCTTCATATACGTGTAAGGTTTTAGCGCCTCATTTTCTTTGAATGACAGGTGTGGGAATGCTTTGATCAAATGGTCGTAATTTGCACTCATATCTTGGCGTCCATTGCTAGGATGTCAAACACGGTATAGATATCTCCTGCTCCCAAGGCAATAAACACCGTATTTGGTGTATGTGAGAAGGTCGCGATATACGAGCTAAGTGACTCGGGAGTTGTCTCCAAATGGACATCTAATTCTGGACGCTTTGCCAGAATTTGCTCCACGAGCAACTGACTGCTGACACTTGGATCGACTGCTTCTCTGGCGGAGGCAAAGATATCTAAGACGATCAACTGATCGGCCAGAGACAAGGCATCAACAAACCCTGCAAACAAGGCTTTCGTCCGTGAATAGGTATGCGGCTGAAATGCAACTACAATTCGTTTCTCTGGTTCCCAAGCACGTAGTGCCTGGATCGTTGCCGTAATTTCTTCCGGAGTATGCGCGTAATCATCGAAAAATCGCATCCCTGTGTAGGTTCCTTTGTATTCGAAGCGTCGCATCGTTCCACTAAACTGCGATAACGCTAAAAGAATGGTCTCGCTAGCAATGCCAAGCTGTTGACAAACTAGATAGGCCAGTGCCGCATTGGTCGCATTATGCTTCCCCGGGATTTGGAGAGTAATGGTGATGGGTTGCGGTGTCGATTCACTTGTTGTTTTTTCCACAAGCTCAAACGAAGTCGTTCCAGGACCAGAAGAGAAATTAGCTAATCGCACTATTGCAGATTCAGCAAACCCAACAGAAGTTATCGTTGAGTCGTTAGTAGCACTTTCTTGCACTGTTTTCCCGATTGCTGCTAATGCCGGCGCATCCGCGTTTAGAAAAACCGACTTGGCACTTAAGAAAAATGCTTGAAAGGTTCGCTGCATGTCCTCGAAGGTCGGATAGATATCGGGATGATCAAAGTTTAGACTAGTACACGCAATGATGCTGGGATGTTGAAAGATAAAACGCGGCCGATGATCACTGGTTGGATCCACTGCGTATTCATCTGCTTCGGCAACAAACCACTCTCCCGACGTCTCATACGTGCCCGTTCGATCCAAATTAGTTACATTACCAACCCCGACAGCATAGGACGGGTGTGTTTTGGCAATCGACAAAATCCAAGCAATCATGGCAGACGTTGTGGACTTTCCCCCTGTCCCACACACACTAATACTCTTCTTTTGATCCATGAGTAGTCCTAATGCTTGCGCATGCGACAACACAGGGATGTTACGCTGTTTCGCTTCCAAAACTTGGGGATTTGTGCTGCCCTGATGGGCACCAGTATAGATTAGTAGTTGCGTGGTTGTAGGCACATTTGTAGGCTCGAAGCCACTTGAAATGTCGATTGCTAATTTCTCAAGTTGTTTGGAGGTTACAAAGTTCTCAGGCACATCAGATCCACTAACAGTTTTTCCTAGATCCACCAAACACTGTGCCAATGCTGTCATGGCAACACCTTTAATCCCCGTTAAATGAATATGGGTACAGGAAACCAGATCTTGAAATGAATACTCGGCCATAGTTAGTTTATCCAACACAATACTGAGAAGTTCCCTTTATCCTTGCTGCTGCGCGACTCTACTGCCCGCCGATGGGAAAAGAAAATATCTCGCTG
>JAGOVC010000040.1 GCA_018060955.1 Candidatus Woesebacteria bacterium
TTGGTAGGATGCTCAACTAAAGAAGAAGTTCAAGCCATTTGGGACAAAATTTCTGTCGGTGGAATGGCATTGATGGAACTTGGTGCGTATCCCTTTAGTGAATGGTACGGGTGGATCCAAGATAAATTTGGGGTTTCATGGCAGATTATGTGGATGGGTGAGAGACCGATTACCCAACGCATAATCCCAACAATGATGTTTGTTGGAGAGAATTGTGGTAAAGCAGAAGAAGCGGTGAACTTCTATACTAGTGTGTTTCATGAATCTTCCATTGGCGATTCCATGCGTTATCAAAAAGGAGAGGAGCCAGATAAAGAAGGTACTATTAAGCACATGCAATTTGTATTAGAAGGATTCCGATTTGCAATCATGGATAGTGCTCATGAGCATCAGTTTGCATTGAACGAAGCAGTTTCTCTGATCATTCACTGTCAGAGTCAAGAAGAGATCGACTATTATTGGGAAAAATTATCAGCGAATCCGGAATCTGAACAATGTGGATGGCTCAAAGATAAATTTGGATTGTCCTGGCAGGTCACTCCTGTTGCCTTACAAGGAATGCTTGAGGATCCTAACCCTGCAAAAGTGGAAGCAGTAACCCAAGCTTTTCTAAAAATGAAGAAATTTGATGTAGCTGCCTTAGAGCAGGTTTTTAATTCAGTCGGTTAGATAGCAGTGCTACCTCCACACAGCTTATCTACAAAGCTGTGTGGAGAATGATCTACGTCTAGCTATTACTGCGTAGTAGACGGTGAGTTAGTGGTTGTATCGTGTCGGCCACCAAATCCCTGCATTCCTCTTCCTCCAGATTTCTTACCATTGCCTTGCATCAGATACTGCACGTCGATGCCATTTTGAGTCGCCCAGTTTTCTAACTCTGTGCGTCGTGCCTCCATGGTTACTCTGCGTTCTGTTTGAGTCTGATCTTTCATCGCACTCAATTCGTTTTCTCGAGCAGTTTGCATCTGGGCATGCTTGGAAAGAATCAGTTGCTTTTGGGCTTCTGTAATCTTGCCATCGGTGACGAGCTGCGATAACCTTGTCGCATATTCAGCTTGCCGAGACTTTTGCATATCCTCTCTAGACTGATCAAAGACGGCTTGAACCTCATCTTTGTTTAGTCCAAACTTATCGGCAATCTTTTGTACCAAGGAAGCCATCGGATTTGTTGCCGATGTGCTTTCTTGGGCGACTGCCCGCGTCGACCCCATGAGGACTCCACCAATAACCACTGCGCAAACAGTTGCTCCAAGAAGAATGTTCTTTTTTTGCATACTCTTCTCTCCTTTCTATTTCTGTACTTTATAGGGAAAGACTTAAGAAGCGCTTAATGTAGCTTGCGAATGTTGACAGTCTTGATCAAAATGAAGCTATTCTGTGGTAAAGACTTTGCTATACTGTGACTCTGTTAGAGGCATACAGGGAGAAACTTATGGAGTCAGCAGAGACCGTTGAAATGTATATTCAGCAATACCCAGAACCAGTTCGGGGAATACTCAAACAAGTTCGAGCCACAATTCAGGCAGCCGCTCCCCAAGCAGAAGAAAAATTGTCCTACGGGATTCCGACCTTTACCTTAAAAGGGAATTTGGTTCATTTTGGGGGATACGCCAAGCATGTAGGGTTTTATCCAGGTCCGGAAGCTATCGTCGCTTTCAAAGAAGAACTGACTCCGTATAAAACCTCCAAAGGCGCAATTCAGTTTTCCGTTGAAAAACCCGTTCCCTATGAACTCATCACCAAGATGACATTGTATCGGGTGGATAAGAATCTTAATAAAAAGAAGTAATCGCTTGATACACTCTATATTCAGTGAAAGCAAACAATCCACGATGTATACTGGACTTCAACGAAAGGATTTATGAAAAAAACTCTTCTTTCCTCTTTGCTCTTAACTCTTCTGTGTTCCTTCTTCCTGGTTCCCCAGGCAAATGCTGTTCAAAACTCTGGTAGTTTAGCTGCCTCTTCAAGTGCTTCTCCTTCACTTCAACAACGGTTAGAAAATCGTCGCACTGCCGATGAAGAACGAAAGGAAGCAACCAAAGAGCGTATTGAACTACGTAAAGAAAATAGTGAGGAGCGACAAGAGCTTCGCTTAGAATCGCGTGAACAATTTCTCGAGCGTGTAGCCAATCGTGTAGAACGCCGTTTTTCCTTGCATGTGAAGCGACTTGAAAATTGGATCGAGCGAGCTTCCAAGAGAATTGCGACCTTATCTAGTGAAGGAAAGAACACAACAGCAGCTCAAGCTGCACTCGATAAAGCAAAGCAATCTTTGGCCACTGCAAAAACCCTGGGAACTCAAGCTGTAGCCTTGCTTCGTGCAGTATCAGTCGAAAGTTGGGATGCACAAAAAGCTGATGCAACCGCGGCACGCGCGGCGGTGACGAAGGCACAAGTTGCATTTGCTCAAGTCGTTAAAGACATGCAGGCAACCATCAAAGAACTCAAAGCCTTGCAAGAATCGTAAACTAGTCTAGCCTTCCGAAAGGAGTCAGTGTATGCGACAAGCACTCTGGATTATGCTCTTTACGGCAATTGTCGTAGGTGCTTCCGCTTGTACCAAGCAAACTAGCAATATGGATGAAAGCCTTCAAACTCAAGAAGATGTTCTAGTTACTCCTCAGGTTACCAGTGAACCAAGCGAAGAAACATCCGCCACAACAACCGATGTGGAGAGTTTGGAACAAGAATTAGGGTCGCTACAGCTAGAAGCTGAATCGTTTGAATGATCCGATCCAAACTTACTCTTTCAAGAGGACTTTGACATCCAAGTCTTACGCAGGCGTTCTCTTTCATGTGGTAGCATCGTTGTATGAAACGCTTTCTTTTTGCATTTCTATTCGTTGTCGTTGCCGCACTAGCAGTGGTTGCTGTCCTACGATTAACAAGCCTTCAAGAGCTAGGGAACAGTGAACAAGTTGGTGTCCCGAGTACATCCCCCACAACCGCAAGTCCCGTTGCGACAGGCACACTTGAAACAGCGCGGGGATACACCATTGTCCTTCCTGCCAATATTGAGTCAGAATCTACCGGAACGTATAGTCGGCTGTACAAAATGAAGGGAACCTCCGGTTCCACCGACATGATGAACTTCGCCTATATCTCTGTCATCCCTAGTTCCCAAGCTGCTGCGTCTGGTGAGATTTATAACTACACAAAAGCAGATGTAGATGCATTACGTCGGTTACCACTGAACGAATCGGTAGTTTTAGGAGCCAAAAACTTGCCAACGGCACAATATTTTACCTATACCCATGTCAGTGACACGATGATTGGAGGCTATGGAGCCAAAGTGTTCCGCAACGGCTCACCGTGGGAATTTCCAGCAGGAACAGAGGAATATCGGTATTTACTCGAATTTGGGAATGTGACCTATCTGTTAGGTGGGTACGTTGGAACTTCTCAAGGCGCTTTGATGCAAAAAGAGGATCTCGATCAGCTTTTTTCCACATTCACTGTTCAGTTAGATAACATCCAAGCTGCCAGTAGTCCGGTTCCCACAGGGAGTTTTAAGCCCTACACGAACGTGCAAGCGGGCTTGTCGCTAACCTATCCTTCAGGTTGGCCGATGGTTGAAGATACCACTCAGTTTCAAGATGGTGATTTGTTTTCCTTGCGAGTACGGGGAGAAACAACCCGACCGCAATCGGAACTTTCCGATGGAGTCGTGTTCTCTGTAATGAAGCCACAGTCTATCAGTCAAGATTTAAGAACATGGATGGAAGCTCGGTATCGTGCAGAGCCTGGTGGTGACTCTAGGGAGCCCGAATACTCCAGCGTCAGCTTCGCAGGGAAGACGTATCAAAAAGTGATTGTCTGTGGAATGGGATGCTTTACCTACTATCACATTATCAACGATAACAAGGTCTATGGGTTTCTAGTGTTTGCTGTGGGTCCACATGAAGCTGACTACTTGTCGACGGTCAGCAAAATCTTGTCCTCTGTGACATTTTTGTAACACTTCTTGGTTCAACCTCAATTTAAGAATGCAATTCCAGCATTGAGTAGGGTTGCGAAACTAACCCATGCTAAATAAGGTAGGAGCAACACTGCTGCAAGCTTAGAGAGATAAAAGAATCGGTGAATTGTGAGCACGATTAACATCCACATGATTAAGATGACCACTAATCCGAGCATCGGGGCATGCAGACCAAAGAAAATCGGAGTCCATATAAAGTTGACGAACAATTGCAAGCCAAATAACTGTAACGCGTGTTTAACTTGTGGTTTCTTAAAACCTTTCTGATAGATAAGATAGGCAGAAATTCCCATCAATGCGTAGAGTAGTGTCCAGGCGGGTCCAAACACCCAATTGGGTGGAGCAAAGAACGGTTTTTCTAAAGCTTTATACCAAGTGGGGATGGAAGCGATTGTAAAAGGAGTGCTTACAATCCCAACAAGCTGGCAAGCTAGAATAAAGAGGATCGGACGGATGATTTTTTTCATGTGTAGCATGAGTATAGATCACCCAATTTATCGTTGCCAAGTAGGGGTAGCCCACCTAGGATAACTTTTTGATCAAAAAGTAATTGTTTAACCCAAACTCAAAATACTGATGGGTATGATAGAGTCTCAAGTTCGAACTCTCAGAGATTTGTTGGATGGCTTTGTTAATGGAATGGCGAGTAGGATACCGTTTGTGTTCTTCAATTTCACGGGTGGATATAATTCCCAATGAATACGAGAGAAATTCTAAAGGCAGCTTTGCTAATGGTGACGGAGTTGTCCCGACAATAATCCCACCTTTTTTCGTATTGGCTAGTGCAACTTCAAGGAGCTGAGCGGCATCTTCAACATGCTCGAGGACGGCTAGCATAATGGTAATATCTACCTTGACTTTGAGTTGTATTTTTTCAAATCGTGATCGAATAATTTCTACGGTTGAAGCGTTGGACGAATCGGTACTAGTGATCAATGGATCTAAACCAATATAGTGAATGCGTGAAGCGTAGGTTGGGTAGGTCGAATCAATGTATTTCTTAAACAAAATATCTTGTCCGCAGCCATAATCGATAAGACGAACTTTGCCAGGGTGGGAATCAAGATACTGGAGGATGGCAGGACACACCATGCGGAATCGAGCCAACCGTGCCCACTTTTCTAGCCAAGGTTCATTCGGTAAAGAGATTGTAGACAGTAATTTCGTAGAGGGCTTTAATGCCGTCGATGACGCCGATTTTTTTACCTTCTTCATACGTTCTTCCTTGGTAACGAATGCCTACCTCGTATAATTTGATGCCCTTGATCTTGGCGAGTCGTGCAACCAGCTCTGGTTCAATTCCAAATCGCTGACTGACAAGCTTCGGGGTAAGCTCTTTAATCACTGATTTTCTAAATGCTTTATAACCACATTCCATGTCTGTTAAGTTAAAGTTTGTTAACAGATTGGAATACATGGTCAAGACGTTATTTGCTAATTGATGGGTATAGTAGATGACGCGACGGGCGCTGTCACCTCTAAAACGCGTTCCAATAACCGCATCTGCATTAAAGGAGAAAAAAGGCTCCAACAGTTTTGGAAAATCAGCTGGTGAATATTCTAAATCTGCGTCCTGAATTAAGACAATATCTCCTGATGCTTTTGAAAAACCGGTTTTTATTGCCGCACCTTTACCCAAATTGTTGGGATGTGTGAGAACTTTAATTCCCTTTACTTTTTGTAGTACTTGGCCGGTGGTGTCGGTTGAAGCATCATTGACGACGACGATTTCTTTGGTGAGTCCAAGAGTATCGCTTGCTTGAACCGTTTTGATTAAGGATTCAATGGTGTTCGCCTCATTGAAGACGGGAATGACGATACTTACAGAACGCAACGTAGAACTAGAAGGAGAAACTGACTTTTTCATAGGAGTATTTATCTACAATAAGCAACTGTTTTTTCTAAGCCTTGTGCAAGTGAAACTGAAGGTTCCCAGGAAAGTAAGGCTTTTGCTTTAGTAATATCGGGGCAGCGTCGTGACGGATCATCCGGTCTCCCGTCGACAAAAGCAAACTTTGGGGTTTTCCCCATAATCGACGCTAGCTGAGAAGCTAATTCAAGAACAGTCAACTCGCTAGGGTTTCCGATATTCACTGTTTCACCCTTGGATTGATCCGATTCCATTAACTTTAGGACACCTGCAACAAGATCATCAACATAACAAAAGGATCGAGTTTGCGATCCATCCCCATGAATCACAATGGCTTCATCAGCCAGTAATGAGCGAATAAAATCCGGGATCACGCGTCCATCTGTCAGATCTAAGCGTGGTCCATAGGTATTAAAAATTCGCACGATTCGCACATCCATCTCAAAAGTACGGTGGTGCACTCCGCAGATGGTTTCCCCAAGACGTTTGCTTTCGTCGTACATCGATCTTGGGCCGTTAGGATTTACATTCCCGTAATAAGTTTCTTTCTGAGGATGTTCGAGTGGGTCACCGTAACTTTCGGAAGTACTGGCATAGAGGAATCGAGCGTTTGGTGAGATCTCGAGTAAATATTGCAAGAGGTTGTGTGTTCCAATACTGTTAACCAGATACGTTTCCACGGGGTGTTGTTGATATCCAACAGGACTTGCAGGGGAGGCAAAATGGAAGAGCAGATCAATCGGTCGGTCGGAAGGAAGATAACTACTGGGTGCAGTGCTGACATCCGCTTGAATAAAGGTAAAGGCGGGAGTGTCTTTGAGATGCTCAATATTCCTGGGATTTCCACTGATGAAATTATCAACGCCGATCACTGAGGATCCCAGTCCTAGGAGTGCATCACAGAGGTGCGAGCCGATAAAACCAGCAGCTCCTGTAACGACAACTGTTTTTCCTTGATAGAATGACATAGCAAGCCTGATGATATCAGGAGCATTTTCAATTTACAATTTACAATGACTATGCAACGTCTTCGCACATTCATCCGCTTAATCCTACACTCAAGGTTTTTGCTCCCCGGCTTGCTGATTCTCGCGTTTTCTCTCCGACTGCCTCTACTTTCTGGTTCTTTTTGGCTCGATGAGGCTGCACAGGCACTCGAAAGCGTTCGACCGTGGAGTGAGCAGCATCGTATTGATTGGGATTTCCACCCTCCATTGTTCCATTATATTGTGCATAGTTTGGCTATCTTTGCGCATGCAGAATGGTGGCTTCGCTTGAGTTCTTTGCTTTCAGGTGTCATCACCGTATGGGCGACGTATCGATTATGTCTTCGTATGGGATCAAAACGGGTAGCAATGATTGCCGCGTTCTTACTTGCCACCTCATCGTTTCATATTTTCTACTCTCAAGAACTCCGTCCCTATGCATTGGCGACAATGTTTGCGGTGTTGAGTTGGGTACTGTTATTTGAAGTGATTGCGATTCCACGACTCAAGCAGGGAGTCGCGTTGGCTGTTGTCTCAATTCTCGGCATGTATTCGTTGTATCTATATCCATTCATCCTGTTGGCGCAAGTCCTCTATGTAGCACGCTTTCATCCTCGGGTCCTTAAATTCTTAATTCAAGTCGATACCATCGTGGCAATCGCATTTCTTCCTTGGCTTCCTTCGTTTTTGCGACAACTGTCGGTGGGCACCGGTTGGGCGACCCAGGTGACTGGGTGGTCACAAATTGTGGCAACGCCACAGCTAAAGGCGCTACCGCTAGTGGGAATAAAGTTTCTCATTGGACCCGTGGAATATCGTGAACTCGGTCTGCTTGCTCCGGGAGTTTGGTTGATGCTGGCGCTGAGTGCGCTGGTTGGGTATCAAGCCTTTCGGAATCCCAAGTCGAAAGCGGCTTTTTTCTGGTTAGTCATTCCAATTCTTACGGCCTTTCTACTGTCGTTTGTAGTTCCCATCCTGCAACCTAAACGAGTCCTCTTGTGCCTACCAGCTTTTTTCATCATGCTGGCTTTTGGAATTGAACAACTCTCCACGTTTTCTAAAAAACTCGCATTGCTGGCAGCTAGTGCATTTGTGGTGAGCAATCTTGCAACTAGTCTTGCCTATTACCGAACTCCATCTTTTCAGCGTGAGCCGTGGAAAGCAACCATTCTACAGATAAAAGAAGACTGCAACTCCTCAAGCTGTATAGTGCTGTTTGCGTTTGATGCACCGTTTGCTCCTTGGAAATGGTATGCTTCTTCCCTTCTTCCAATTGCGCACCTAGATTCAATTCAAGTGACGGATCGAGAAGAAGCACGCCTGATGGTGTCAAAAGCTTCAGGAATGCATAAGGTATATCTGTTTGACTATCTGCAAGACATTACAGATCCACAGAGGTTGATCCTTTCGGAGCTCGAGTTACAAGGCTATATTCAGTTACCACCGATTGACGCAGGATCAGTGGGATTTGTTCGCCGATTTACAACTGCGGATTGAGGAATGACTCATAAACTTTTAGAATGGGGGAACTATGGTACAAACACCGCTTACATTGGGAATTGATATTACTCCGATTCTCTACAACCGTGGTGTCTCCCGATACACAAGCAATATTGTGCATGCATTGGCTGCACTACCCGACAAACCCAACTTTCGCTTATTTGGATCTTCCTTTCGAGCTAATCGTCAAATTCATACCTTAGCAAAGGATCTATCCGAAAGCATTGATTCGACCAACAAACCGACCATTCTGTCCTTTCCACCCTCGTTTCTTAAGACCATGTGGTACGGGGCAGGTCGACTGCACATCGAAAGCTTAATGCCCAAAGTAGATGTCTTTCATGCTTGGGAAGAATTAATTCCTCCAACCTATAAAACCCCAGTTGTGGCAACCATTCATGACTTAG
>JAGOVC010000041.1 GCA_018060955.1 Candidatus Woesebacteria bacterium
CCTTTAATGATTCATAAATTCCATCACATGTTTGAAAAGATTGCAGTAGTCGTACGGCTGTCTTGTCTCCTACCCCCTTGATACCTGGGATATTATCACTGGCATCTCCAGCTAGAGCCTTGTAGTCGACGATTTGATCTGGTCGTAAGCCCATCTTATCTTCCACTTCCTTGGGTCCAAACTCGGTATAAAAGGCTTCTTTACTTCGAGGAGGCATATACACGTGAATCTTATCGGTCACAAGCTGAAACGCGTCACGATCTCCAGTAACTATGAGTACTTTATCGACCTCATCATCATGCCCATCGGTTCCCTTCATCGCTAACGTCCCAATCACATCGTCCGCCTCATACCCTTCAACAGCAAAGGTGGGAACATTTAACGCCAAAACTACTTCTTTAATTCGCTCAATCTGTGTCTGTAAGTCTACCGGCATTTCCTCACGTTGTGCCTTATATCCTGTGTACTGCGTATGTCGAAAGGTTGGTTTAGGCAGATCAAAGCAACAAGCTAGATACTGCGGTTCTAGATCACGGAGAACCGTTAAGAGAATACGTGAAAATCCATAAACTGCGTTCACTAATTCTCCAGAGGAAGTGGTGAGGGGAGGAAAGGCATGATACGCACGATACGCTAAGGCATGGCCATCAATAAGCATGAGTGTAGACATGACTTGTATGCTATCAAGAATTACCGAAACCGACTAGGGTAAATGCGCATTCTACAACCTCTCAAAGGAGAGATAATTCTTCTCAAAGACTTCCATAATCGGTCTTAACACGTTAACTTGATTTGCTTCGTGGCGGGCAATCGGATCTGCCACAGGTGCAACCAATGTGCTGGCAACGCTACTGTGAATCAGTCGTTGAATTTGAATTTCCATTAACGGCGAAATTGGCTCCATCAAAAATGACATGGTTTGAGGAGCTGATCTGATAAATCGATCGTGAGCTATTCTTTCTCGCCATGAAGCAACTCGAAGAGCTGAAATGATTAAAGCTTCTGTACGCATAGTCGGCTAGTATAACCGATTTCTCGAGATTATCAAATAGATATAGGATGTAGTGTTCTATTTTTCGACTACTTTGACCTTTGGAGAACCAACGACTTTGATGAAATCATCTTCATCCATGCTCTCGATTTCTAGTAATCGGTCGGCAACTGCATCTAGAGCTTTCCGGTGTTCTTTAAGAACTTTAACCGAGCGCTTCCAGCCTTCATCAACGATTTTCTCAACTGCTGCATCTACTTTTGTCTTTAACTCTTCTGAGATCTCATAGGGCTCATCATTGCTCGACCATAGTCACCCATCTCATAGACAGGTCCGTAGTTTAATGGGGGCAAATCACTCATCCCATAATCGAGCACCATCGCTCGAGCAATTCTGGTGACTTGTTGCAGATCTGAACTCACACCACCAGTCTGTTTGCCAAAGACAACATGTTCTGCGGCTCGACCACCCAGCATTACGGAGATCATTTCTTCCAATTCTTCTTTGACCTGCTGGTATTTATCTGCTTCCGGACTAGCCATAGTAAATCCAAGGGCACGACCTCGAGAAACAATAGAAATACGATGAACCGGATCGGTGTGTGGCAAGAAGTGCGCTACGATTGCGTGTCCACCTTCATGATATGCGGTCATTTTTCGCTCAATCTCAGACTGCAAACGTTTCTTCTCAGGACCAAGCTTGACCTTTAAGGCTGCTTCTTCTAAATCTGGCGAGGTAATTTCCGTTCGATTCTCACGCGCAATTAAGATTGCAGCTTCATTGAGCATGTTCTCGAGATCAGCACCAGAAAAACCAACGGTTCGCTTCGCAATACGTTCCCAACTAACCTCTTTACTCACTGGCTTATTCTTGGCATGAATGGAGAGAATATACTTTCTCTCTTCCAAATCTGGGAGATCTAAGGTCACTCGTCGATCAAAGCGTCCTGGTCGGACTAAGGCGGGATCCAGTAGGTCTGCACGGTTGGTCGCGGCTAACACCACCACAGCATCATTGGGCTGAAATCCGTCCATTTCCACAAGAATCTGGTTTAATGTCTGTTCGCGCTCATCGTGACCTCCCATACTTCCATGACCACGCATGCGTCCAATCGCATCAATTTCGTCAATGAAAATTATGGAAGGAGCGGCTTTTTTGGCTGTATCGAACAAATCACGTACTCGTGATGCTCCAACACCAACCAGCATTTCCATGAACTCAGACCCTGCCATTGAAAAGAATGGCGCGTTGGCTTCTCCGGCCACGGCTCGAGCCAGTAATGTCTTACCCGTTCCTGCGGGTCCAATCAGGAGTGCGCCTTTTGGAGTTCTTGCTCCTACATTGTGATATTTCTTGGGGTTTTTGAGGAAATCGACAATTTCTTCTAACTCTTGCTTGGCTTCTTTGAGTCCTCCGACATCAGAGAATTTGATATCTTGTTTGCCTTTTGCAAATAATTTCGCCTTAGATTTTCCAAATCCCATCATGTCCCCTTGTGCTCCCCGTGCTTGTCTAAACAAGAACAAAAAGAAGACAACCATGAGAACCATCGGTAGGATGTTTAGCAAAATATCCAAAACGATTCGTCCTGGCATCTGATCTTTCACCATGACTTCTAACGAAGTTAGTGAGATATCAGCTTGACGCAAAATCGTGGTTAAGTCTTGGGAATCTTCTTTGCGACTCGTCTTGATTTCCCCGTCTCCATACCGAGCAGTAATGGATGGACCATCTACCTCCACCTTTGAGATCTTATTCTCCTTGATATCAGTGAGAAGCTGCGATAATGGAATGCGACTATTCGCTCCAGACCTAAATAGAGAGAAAAGGAAAGGTACAAAAAGCAAGAAAATTACAAACCATAAAATTGATTTGCGAGGATCTAAGTTCAAACCAAACTCGAGCTTCATCATTTTTTTCCCATTGGCGGTGAACTTATTTGGCTTTTCTTCTTTTGTTTTCTTTTCGTCCACACGTGTCTCTTTGTCAGTTTTTGGCATAAAGATAAGTTAAAAATGAAACGGATACGAATAAATTACGCATTAACGGATTACAGTTCCAGCTGGAACAGTGGGCAGAGAGAAAAGTTGCGGTTTGTCTTCGCCGTCTGCCATTAACATCATCCCTTGACTCTCCTCTGGTCCCATTTTTTTTGGATCCAGGTTGATTAAGAAAGGAAACTGCTTGCCCACAAATTCATCTGGACTATACCATGCTTTGATTCCAGAGAAAATAATTCGTTTCCCCTCGTCACCAAAATCCACTTCAAATCGAAGTAGCTTCGAACTCCAGTCTGGAGCTGCGGCTGCAAGAATGGTCCCGATACGAAGTTCAAGTTTTTCAAAATCTGAATAGGTTATAGAAGCTTTCATGGAAACGCAATTGTAACACTGGTAGTCGTTCCAGATCTAGTGGAAATTAATCAAGCAGTCACTGGTGAAATTGGACTAACAACAACTATGCCTTTGCTGGATCAAGGCCACCACAAGTTTCTGTTAGATCTACGTAATAGCCCTCGCTCAAAAAGACACACATTTGCAAAAGTGTTAGAAATTCGATGGCGTGTACCCAATCCAGATTTGCCCAAGGATTTCATTTGTAAAACCCGGTATAATTGGAAACTATGGCGGATGCTGCCTCCAACTCACTACGTGATTCAGTCCTGTCCCAATATACAGAGTACCAAGAGGCTCTGATTCAGATTGCTTCAGACCTAACAAAACTGTTAGGACGCGATGGTACATTTAGTGCAACAAATAAAACCAATTCCCCTACTGAGGCAGAAAAGAAACGCATTCTTTCTGCGATTGTAGATTTAAGAGAACCCGCATTTTTAGTTGATCCAAGTAATAAACAACGCTTTAAGAGTGATTGGATCAAGATCAACGATCTGTCCCAAACTGAAGATTTTTTCAGTCGAGAACATATTCTGGAACTCTCTACCCTCACAGATTCAGTACTTTTTGCGGTGGGAGATAGACTTCGGACGAGTCGAAGTGATAGTAATCTTCCCTCAACTCGATCGTCATCTACGACGCCTCCAGTCATTCCCTTTCCTAGCGGTCAACAGTCATCGCAGGGATCCACTGAGGAATCTACCTTAAAAGATCAAGTAGACCAGGCGATCAAAGCAAACATGCTGCTTCGAAGCGAGGCAATGCGGCTAGCCGCTGGATTGCCACCCACCACCTATGAAGCATTCTTAGACTATTTCCAACGGGAGCTGCGAGATGACCCCGCGTTTGAGACAGTGCTTCAGGAAGTGTACTCAACAATTTCCACTGAAAAGGATTGGGTTAAACAGCTTGAAGATCAAGCCCGAAAAGCAAACGAATCGGATGATGATGACGATGATGAACCAGATTTAGAAAACACAAAAAAACGGTTGGAAATCATGCAATCTCGTGAAGAACAGGCGAAAGCGGAAGCCCGTTCAGAACAAATTCGAGCAGAAGTCTTAGCAGAAGCTGCGAGTTTATCTCCACTGTCTTACTCAGATTTTGTCGCTCACTTTCAAACTGAAATTCAACAGGATCCTGAGCTTGCTAAGGAAATCGAAACGATTTACTCATCGGTAGCAAGTGAGCAAGGGTGGCAAGAAAAACTAACCCAGACAGATACTTTGAAAGCAGAGCTGGATCAAGACCCAAACCAGGAAGCATCGGAAAACAGCAGTACCTCTACCAACTCGCCCTGGGAAGAATTATTAGTTAAAAACCCAACATTAGCGGCTTCGATTGATAACTATGCCAACTCAGCAGCGTTCATGTCGGTGGCAAGCGAAGAAGATCGAGAATGGATTATCGAGAATATACTTGCCGAACTGACTGACTCTCAGAATGGATATGTTGATCTTGCTGCTGCACTCCGAGAGAATCCTGCAATCAAAGAAGGATTCTCTTCCCATCTCTTTTCCCGAATGGGATTCTTTCGGGGACAAATGGCGGTGGAGAGTGGTTCTGTACTCTTGGCTTCGAATTTAAATCCGAATCAAAAAAGAGAATTACTTCGAACCAATGCAGATCTTTCCAACCGCATGGGTCCTCGAGCAGTTCGCCTCTTTTATAGCGTTCCTAAAAAACAACTTGTTGAAAAACAGAAAAAACTACTGGAGTCTGGGGTTCAGACTGCCCGTGAACAACGAGAACTATTGGATGTTCAACTCGCTTTAGGGTCTGTTCAGGTGTATGAGCAACAACAGCAACCACGGAAACGGTCTCGAATTGCCCGCATCATTCGAACAATTCCACAGGCAAGCGAAGACACTGAATTGGTGGAATCTACAGAACCAGTCGGAACCCAAGTGTTTGATCAAATTCCTGTTGAATCTCCAGAAGACTATGCGCAGGAAGTTGGGAGTGGGTCAATAGATGACGGAGGTCTATTATCTAAAATTCCTAAACTCTCCAAACCTTCTGACAAAAAGAAAGAGGCAGTCTCCCGCATGCAGAATCTACGCAAACTTGCCGATGCCGCACGTCTCGCAGCAGCAAATCCAGCAACCTGGGTCGTCGGAGGTGTGGGTGCTATCGGTGGAGCTGCCATCGTTGGAGGATTATTGCAAGGGGCTGCAGGAGCAACTGGTGCTGGAGTTTTGGGTATTAGTGGAGGAATTGCAGGTGCAATTGCAGGTGGAGCAATAGGCTCGGTTGTTCCTGTCATTGGAACGGGTCTTGGCGCAGCGATCGGATTTTTTGCAGGAGGCGCGGCGGGAGGATTTGGCTCACTAGCCATTCATGTTGGAGATGCAAGTATTGCGCAGGCCGTAGGCTCCCCAATCCTAAATGCTTTAGGATTCCCTACCGGCGTTTCTATTCCTGGCGGATTAGGCGGCCAAGCATCATCTGCAGCCAGTGCTTTTGCTGGTGAAGCAGCACCTCAACTTGCCCAAACATCAAGCGCCATCTCTCAAACTGCAGCCAATGCACTCGGAAACGCAGCCAACACGACCTTGGCGGGTACAAATACTCTATTCAACACATTACCGAACTTAAGCATCTCAACTCCAGTTGGAACCATCCTAACTGGTGTGATTGGAGGAACAGCAGCAATGTCCGTGTTAGCTGCCGCGGTCATTACAAGTTCCCATTTATTACCTGGAAGTTTTCTTCTAAACGAAAATGAGTATTTCACCCTGACCAAAACCCCAAGTGATGACTTTGCTGAAGACCCCACTCCGATTCAGTACACCATTACGCTTACGCCAAAGTCGGATGCAGATGGTAATCCGTATCAAATCCGCGTCTCAGCCGTGACAGATACATTGCACTTCATTAGTCGAAATCCCATTCCTTCCGAACTCAAGGCGTTAAAGCGTGCTGATCAGGCGCAACTAGACCGACTATCTGGTGATGTTGGTGCCGGAAAGCCTGCCTTTGGAGAGGGCCCTATTCAGTACACCATTAACTTCACTGATACCGCCCCTACAGAAGAGGGGGTCTCCGTGCCTGTTTTTGATGACACACTCATTACAAATACGCTAACGATCACCTATTGTGTGGTACAGGCAGACGGACAATGTGGTGCAGAGCAGAACTTTGCGGAAAGCGCGTCGGTAGTCTTTGGGAATCCTCCTAGCGCTATTGCCTGTATTACTTTTGGACCTGCTGGAGAACAAGTGGCTGTTCTGGAAGGAAACAAAATATCCGATGAATGGGAACCAGAGAATAGAGCCAAGATTATTGCTGCATTGGAATTTCTCAATGACCCACAGTATCGCGATTTTGGAAGACTACTGTGTGGAGAAAGCAATCAAAACCGTATTACGTTATGGCGCTTTAGAACTGGCATTTACTTTAGTGGAGGTAACTCCTTCGAGAGTGATACTAGGCCTGCGTGTGTTGATGCTGGAACATGTACACAATATGCAGGTTCTCGTTCTGGAAGTAATATCGCCATGTATAACTTAGCAGTGGCTGCCAGTATTGAGGACAGTCGACGAACAATCACCCATGAACTCAGTCACGTCATCGGAGGAAATGGTTCGACTCTCCAGCAGTTTTTGGCTGCGGCTGGTAATGAACGCCAAATATGTACCTATCGTTTGGGTGGAAGTAACATCCCTGATGGTGAAGATTTTGCAGAATCTATTGCTGTATTTTTTGTTCACAAATACTATACTTTTTCGGCTCCGAATTGTAATGTCTCCGACATGAGTTCCTCATTCCCCCTTCGATACCAGTGGATTCGTGACAATCTAGCAGGAGGAAACCCACCACCGAACTCTTTGTAATATGAAACTTCTTATTTCTTTCATCAAACGCCGCTGGTACATCCTAATCCTCATAGGAGTGTTGGTATTAACACTGGTGTTTCGTTATTTGACTCCCACAACTAGTCTTCCTAGCACGACGGAGTTTAATACCTGGAATCGCATTGAGCCCGGACGATCTGATGTTGAAACCATTATCGCGGCAATGGGAGCTCCACTTCAGATTTCACAAGTCGGTGATGCACAAAAATATGAATACTCGTCTGTATTTGCGCGTCATCCCAACGTTGTGGTTGTCGAAAATAATAGAGCTCAAGTGATCGAGCGATTTATCTCTGCTTCTGAAAGTGGAACTTTTGGTGAACTAAAGAACACATTAGGAAAACCTACCGCACTGCGTTATTCAGAAGAATGGGGAACAACCTATCAAATGGAGACGTACCCAACCCAAGGAATTGCAATTATAGGAAATGAGACTGCAGTCTTTTCGATTTGGTATTTCAAACCAATGTCACAGGAAGAATTCGATACGACGATTGGCAGCAAATTGATGCAAACCCCAACCACTTCCCATCCCTTCGGTTTGGAAGAGTAGTGGTACCTACGCCAATCTGCTGGATTGGCTGACCACCTGTCATCTGGTATCATAAAGAAGTCATAATAATCAACGGTTTCCCATGCAAGAACATCCAGTCCCACAAAACGTTACGGGATATGAATTTCATCTGATCGGTCAAATGACACTGAAGCAATTCATGGAGATTGCAGCAGGCGTCATCCTAGCGGTTGTCATTAACATGACCAACTTGCCAGTGTTCATAAAATACCCCCTCATGGCTATTGCGGGATTGACTGGTGTTGCTCTTGCCTTTGTTCCGTTAGAAGGCAGGCCATTGGATCGCTGGTTTCTTGCCTTCGTTCGTTCAATCTACCAGCCCACTATGTTCTTTTGGAAAAAAACTCAAACAGTTCCCGATGTGTTTGAGTACAAAGTTCCTGCCAACCTTGATACCACGCCAAAAGTAGATTACAAACCGTTACGAGATTCTCGAGTCAAAGAATTTCTTACTACACTGCCTTCGGCCAGTGTGTCCACACAACCTGACGACGACGATCTGCGAGCTCAAGCTATCCTTGCGCTATTCGAAAGCCCTTCGGTCAAACCAACCCCACAATTGATACCACCAACTCCCATCCAGGAAGCAATGAAAATCCCACTTCCAACAAAAACTGAG
>JAGOVC010000042.1 GCA_018060955.1 Candidatus Woesebacteria bacterium
CTGATTCTATATCGACCGTCTGTTGCAGTCACACACGTTTTGGAATTGAATGCTGGAGCAATTGAAAGATTAAAGATTAACGTTGGAGACAGCGTGCGTTTGCAGTAGAGTTCACTATTGACGACGTATACTGGGTGGGAGTATATATAGTAAGCTATGCCCGATGTTACAAAAGACCCAGTAGCCATCAAGCTAAACAAAGCAGTAGGCCAACTCCATGGAATTGTTTCCATGTACCAAGAGGATAGATCCTGTCTTGAAATTGTTCAACAGGTAGCTGCTGTGCGAAGCGCTTTGTCATCCGTAGCCAAAGATATTTTGACTGGTGAAGCGAAAAAATGCGCGCGGAGTCGCACTCCAGAAGACTTTGATCGAGTATTAAAAACATTAGTAGAATTCTCTTAAAGGGGGACCCTATGGCAACAGTACATGTCAGTGATGATCAGTTTGAAGAGCAAGTATTGAAGTCCGATTTGCCTGTGTTGGTGGATTTTTATGCAGAATGGTGTGGGCCATGTAAAATGGCAGCTCCCATTCTGGAAGAACTCTCAACCCAATATGAAGGTAAATTAAAAATTGTGAAAGTTGACGTGGATCAATCTCAGAAAGCAGGTGCATACGGAGTCATGAGTATCCCTACCGTGGTGATGTTTAAAAAGAACGATGCGGGTGTTATGGAAGAGGTTGATCGGCAAATTGGTTTTGGTGGAAAAGAAAAATATGAGGAGTTAATTAAGAAAGTAGTATCCGCATAACGAGCGCATTTCTCTCAAAGGTAGGTATGGCAAACATCGCAGACGTCATCATTATTGGCTCAGGACCAGCAGGCTGGACCGCTGCTATTTATTTAGCCCGAGCGGATTTAAAGCCTATTGTCTTTGCTGGAGAAAAAAGTGGCGGACAGCTAATGTTAACCACCGTCATTGAAAACTTCCCTGGATTTCCCAAAGGAATTGATGGACCAGAACTCATGATGAATATGCGAGAGCAAGCAGCATCATTTGGTACCCAAATACTCGATAAAAATATCACCAAAGTAGACTTTACGAATCAGCCGTTCAAAGTCTGGTCTGGTGAAACTCTCTATGAATCAAAGTCCGTGTTAATTTCAACTGGGGCAGAAACTGTGTGGCTTGGTGTCCCAGGTGAAGAAAAGCTGATTGGACGAGGAGTGAGCAGCTGTGCTGTTTGTGATGCAGCCTTTTTTAAGGAAAAAGATACCATTGTCGTTGGTGGAGGTGATGCCGCGATGGAAGACATCTTGGCGCTCACAAAATTCGCCAAGTCCGTGACTGTTTTACATCGACGCGACAGCTTTCGAGCTTCTAAAATCATGCAAGATCGTGTTCTAGCGCATCCGAAGGTTACCGTGCGCTGGAATACTGTTGTCAAGGAAGTCATAGGAACTGGCAAGCTCGAAGAGGTTGTTATTGAAAATGTACTCACCCAAGAAAATGAAAAAATGCGTGCAGATGGAATGTTTGTTGCCATTGGGCATCAACCGTCTACAGCTCTTTTTAAGGATTCACTTGTATTAGATGAGAAGGGGTTTATTGTGACTCGCTTAGGATTAGCAAAACAAGGAGCTGAGCAGGCTCTCGCACACCTAGGTGAGCATGGATTTGTTGAGCATCCTGCTATGACGTCGATTGAAGGGGTTTTTGCAGCAGGGGATTGTGTTGATTTTCGATACAAACAAGCCATCACAGCAGCTGGGTTAGGATGTATGGCAGCACTGGATGTGCAATGGTGGCTAGAATCGATCCAGCAATAGCTTGATTGTGACTGTTCTCTAGCAATCGTTTCACGTATACTATTTCGTGCAGTTACCCTATTCGTACAAGATTATATTTCTGCTCTAAAGGAGTGTTGGTATGGCTAGTTTTATAGAAGAACAAGCGACCGTATTATCGGTTGTGAGTCAAATCGTTAGTGCCGTTGCGTTGGCAGTAATCGCACTTGTTGCGATGATGCTCTGGCGTGGTGGTGGCCTATCCTTTGGATCAGCCGGTTCCGGAACGGGAACCCCATCCGCAGCAGCCCCAGCAGCTGCCCCTGAAGAAGTTACACAGTTAACTGATGCACAATGGGCGGAAGTTATTAAAGACGCTCCTGCAGCCAAAGGAAATAATAATGCAAAAGTAACGATGGTTGAATTTACTGATTATCAGTGTCCGTTCTGTGCTCGATATTTCACCGACACCTATGGTCAGATTATGAAGAACTTCGTGGATAACGGGAAAATCAAATACGTCACTCGAGATTATCCGTTACCATTCCATGCGAACGCAAATATCGCATCTCAGGCTGCACGATGTGCCGGTGATCAACGAAAGTATTGGGAAATGCATGATAAGTTGTTTTCCAACCAGGCAGCATGGAGTGAAGGAGATCCCAAAACCAAGTTTGAGCAGTATGCTAAAGAAATTGGGATTAACTCAGGGAACTTTATGAAGTGTGTAAACGATGGAAAATACAAACAAGCAGTGGATGCAGATATGGCTCTTGGAACGAAAGTCGGAGTATCAGCAACACCATCTTTTGCAGTCAATGGAAAGATGATTGTTGGAGCTTATCCCTACGCTGAGTTTGAGAAAGCAATTAACGAAGCATTAGGAAACTAAATAGTTTTTCAACTAAAGATATCCCCACAGGGACTTTGAGATCAAAGACTGTGGGGATAGTTGTATCCAGACACAAATCTGAAATAAAACAGGGTATAATTGTCGGATGCGCAAACTCATTTTTATTCTCTCTACAATTTTCTTTCTAACGCTAGGGACCAAAACCCTGTCTGCTCAAGAAATTCAGCCAGAGATCGCGAGCGATTCCGCTACAGTATCAGGAGAACTATCAAGTTCTAGCGCAGACTTACAACCAACCGCAGTACCTGCTGCTCCATCCATTGGCTCAAGTAATATTACCGAGAGTCAAGGAGTTGCAGAGAATCGTTTGCAGGATCTTTTAGATCAACAGCAGATCGGTCCGATTCAGCCATTAAATTTACTTCAGCATGCGGTTCGACGAGCAGTTGCGTCCGATATCCCAATTACCACTGTCGCATTTCTGTTATTGTTCCCATTGATTGCAACTGTCATTGCCTTTGCGCGTCACATCGTAGGATTGTCTGGACTTTCAATGTATGCCCCAGCTGCATTGTCTGTGGCCTTGATTTCCATTGGAATCGTACCAGGGACCATCTTGTTCCTAGGAATTATTCTATTTGGGACAGTTTCTAAAACGATCTTAACGCGATTCAAACTTCCGTATTTGCCGCGAACGGCGATGGTGTTGTGGTGTGTGTCACTTGGTGTTTTTGGGTTGCTAATGATCTCTACGTCCATTCCATTCTTTCCGCTTTCGATTCTAAATGTGTTTGCACTATTAATTTTGATTTTACTTTCAGAAAACTTTTTGGAGTTGCAGGCTTCATTGTCTCCGTCTGCTGCAATGCAGCGTGTGTTTGAAACATTTGTCCTTGGATTCTTATGTGCCCTGATTTTAGGATCAGAGATCATTCAGTCAATTGCTATTTTGTATCCCGAAGTAACTCTTGCCGTGATCGCGTTAACAAACTTTGTTATCGGCCGGTACCTTGGACTACGGTTTACGGAGCTATTACGTTTCCGTTCCATTATTGAAACGGAAGAATAACATTATGGTAAAACCGGCACACATTCTAGGCTTAAATGCTAGAAATAATGTCTATGAACCACTAAACCCTAAAAGCGCAACTCGCTTTGGGACGTCTAAACTGCGTGCAAAAAACTTTTTAGCCAGACATGGAATTACCGTTGCAAAACTATATGCCAAAATTGACTCCTTGGAAGAACTTCAGCATTTCGATTGGGAGCAGGCTGGTAATTCGTTCGTAATAAAACCCGCGAATGGAAGTGCTGGGAAAGGTGTTCTCGTTATCAAGCGAAAGAAAAAGAATGAAAAAGTGTGGATTGATTTGGAGGATAAACACCTTACTCAGCAAGACCTAAATTTGCATGGCAGAAATATTTTAGAAGGAGAATATAGTACCTGGGGAAGTCAGCCGGTTATTATTGTGGAAGAACGCGTTCCAGTACACCCTGATCTTGAGCAATATGTAGAACTTGGGACTCCCGATATCCGTGTCATTGTGTTTAACAAAATACCTGTGATGGCGATGATTAGAATTCCAACCAAAGAATCGGGGGGTCGTGCGAATTTGCATCAGGGAGCATTGGCTCTTGGAATTGATATGGGCACTGGTGAAACAACGTATGGAGTCAGTGGGGGAAATAGAATATTTTCAACTATCCCCGGGACTACCGTCAAAACAGCTGGAATTAAGATTCCCTATTGGACCGACGTGTTAAAAACTGCAGTCCGAGCCGCAAACGCAACAGGATTTATGTACATGGGAGCAGACATCTTCTTACATCCTGAAAAGGGACCTATGATTGCGGAATTAAACCGTGCACCGGGATTATCAATTCAATTGGCGAACAGAGCTGGTTTAAAGCGCCGTTTAACACGAGTAGAAGAAATGGAAGCACGCAATGTTTCACACGCGGTCCGAATTGCACAAGCACTATTTGCCAATGACGTTCCATCGCATCTTGGACTAGAAGGTGACTTAACCATTGTTGCTCATAAAGAAGAAATCACTGTTTATGATGACAATGCAAAAACGCATCCCGTTTTCGCTACCATCAATACTGGGCGATTTCGAAGTGCAATTGCAGCTTCGTTTGCTAAAGAATTGGGTCTTTTTGATCCTTCCGATCTACTGTGGAATCAAGAAGTAGAAGGAGAAGGTAAGCTGCCGGTTATTGAAGTACAATTCAAATTGAAGCATCGCGTGATTACAACGCAGATGGTAGTGAGTAAAAGAGTAGCTACAAAGATCCCCATTGAAATAGGTCGAAACGATTTACAAGGATTTTTAGTTGGCCAAGTGTAACAATCGCTCTATGACACTGATTCAAAAATTAAACCCACTCAACAAAGAAGAAGAAAAGAAAAAATTCTTCTTTGATCCAAACTATAATCCACAATTTGTGTATGCGGAAAAAATCACGCCAAAGGAACTCTTAAAATACTCATCAATTTCCTCAGAATATTTACCCACAGCGATTAAGATTCTCGAACATATTAAGAAAAAATACGAATCGCATGAAAAGTATTTAGAAACCATTCGTGAACCATTATTATCACAAGAAGAGGTGGAAAAAGAAATTGGATCGTATCTGGAAAAAGAAGGGTTGTCCAAGCTTGTGAAAGTAGTATTCTCCTCACTGACAATTGCCAGAACCTCAATGTACCAGAACACCATCACTATCCGTTTGCCAATTGAATTTACACATTCAAGTTTATTAGGAATGCTCTACCACGAAATTGGCACGCATCAGTTCCGATCCATGAATGATCGAAAACAGTTATGGTACGGAAAGCAACATGAATTCAAAATGACGCCCTACTTTACCACGGAGGAAGGCCTGGCGGTATTGCATGCGTTAATTCCTCGTGTACAGGATGATCGACTATTGCGTAAGCAAGCGATAAATTATTTCTGTGTTGAGTATGCAAGCAAGCATTCCTTTAGTGAATTGTTTGCAGCTCTCAAAGAATATGTTCCTGATCTCTCAAAGAGATGGGACTATTGTGTTCGAGTAAAACGAGGGATTGCTGACACTTCATTACCTGGGGCATTTTCGAAAGATCAAACGTATTTTAAAGGAGCAATTGAAGTCTGGAAATGGTTACGAGAGCACAACCACGATGCAACATCGTTATATATTGGGAAAGTGGCTATTGAAGATGTAGATCGTTTACAACATTTCTCAAATGTTCAACCGTTATTGATACCTACGTTTTTAACTACCAATCCAGAACAGTATTCAAAAGCGATTGATGAGATTGGGAAGATCAATTTCTTTGAAAGATAGCTAGTTAATTTCAGGAAACATGAGTTTTAAAAATTCCAAAGCTACCGGACGTGGTTGTCCTTCCATTGGGAAATAATGCATATCAAATTCTGGAGCAGAGTTTACTTCTATTATCCTGTAAGAGTCAGAATCTTGTAGTTGAAAAATATTTTTACTCAGGAAATCAATGCCACCCCAACTGAGTCCAGGAATAGATTGAATTACATTTACTGCGATATTTTTTACAGATTCGTGCACTTGATCCGTTCGATCAACTGTATCCCCACCAGCCATCACATTGGATACTTTTCGCAGAAAGATTTTCTCTCCTTTAATAAGAGGTGAATTAATGTCTTTGTGTTGCTCGGAAATGTTTTGACGAATATCATCATCGATTTCAATATGAGGATAAACATCTGGAGAAATATTTCTAAAAGGATCACTATTTTTTATAGTTATCAATTCTGAAATAGAATGTGTACCATCTCCAACCACTGAGGCGGGCACCCTTTCTAAAACTGCAATTACTTTTGAACTGGTTGCCATAATTCTGTATTCTGATCCAACAAACATTTCTTCGATGAGCAGTCCTCCTTCGTATCGGGGTTTGTAAAAGTAAGATGAAATTATGTTTAGATACTCATCGTACGATGTGATATCAACAGATACATTATCACCATGAGTACCGTGTGTAGGCTTGATAACTACAGGCTTTACTAATGATTCCCAGATTTCTTTTTTGAGATTCTCATTATCGGACGCATGAATAACAAATCCATTTGTAACAGAGACATAATTTCTTTTTAAAAAAGCTTTAGTAGAAACTTTGTTTTCACAAATTTTTGCAGCAGGAATGTGTGTTGTTGAGGGAGCTCGATTTCGAAAATACTTCGTTTCATTCTTATAAGTAAGTTCTATAACATCTGTTTCATCCACAATTTTCCATTTAATACCCAACTTCTCTGCTTCAAACAGTATGAGCTGAATAGCGGTGTCAATCTTTTGGAAAGCGATCATTCCATGAGGTGTCGATTTTTTGAAATGCCAATCATTCACTTTGAACATATTGGCTATTTTACCTTATTCGCTGACAAATACCTACCGATTGATACAATACAGACATGAAAGTCGCTTTGGGCATGTCTGGAGGGGTAGATTCTTCGGTGTCACTTGTTCGTTTACTGGAAGCTGGTCATGATGTGACTGGGGTATTCTTGGAATGCTGGAAGGCTCCAGGGTGCCGTGCCGAAGAGGATCGTAAGGATGCACTCGCAGTTGCACTTCGTTACAACGTCCCCTTTAAAGTTCTTGATTTCAAGGATACGTATAAAAATAAGGTAGTGGAGTATTTTTTTAAGGAATATGAAGCGGGCAGGACCCCCAACCCCGACGTGTTGTGTAACAAAGAGATTAAGTTTGGTTTGTTTTATGACTGGGCGATGGAACAAGGCTTTGATGCAGTGGCGACTGGTCATTATGCCCAGATAACTAAGAGCTCAGATAGCGCGCCGCAATTATGTCGTAGTACAGATGAGCACAAGGATCAAACCTACTTCTTGTACCGACTACGAAACGATCAACTCTCACATATTCTTTTCCCGATCGGTGATTTAACAAAACCAGAGATTCGTACGCTTGCGTTGGAGTATGAATTGCCAGTGGCAACTAAACCAGATAGTCAGGGAATTTGTTTTATTGGTGAGATTAACGTGCATCAGTTTTTAAAGGACCGCTTAGGCGAACAACCTGGAGATGTGGTTGATACAAAAGGAAATACGATTGGCAGGCATACTGGGCTTTGGTTTTATACCATTGGACAACGCCATGGATTTGAATATTCAGTTCACTCTGCTAATCAGGGAGTCTCCAAACACGCGATTCCTCCTTTTTACGTCATTGCCAAGAACCGGGAACTAAATCAATTAATTGTGGGATTTGGTGCCGAAACCTACCAACAACAGTTTTGTATTGACGACCTTCATTGGCTGACAATACCAACGACAAATGTTACCGTACGGATTCGTCATACCGGAGCTCTTCTTCCATGCAGCTTTTCGATGGGGGATGGAAAAGCCACCATCACGCTGGATTCTGCTGTACAAGGGATTGCTCCTGGTCAAAGTGTCGTCTTTTATCAAGACACCATCTGTCTGGGTGGTGGTGTCATCTTGGAAACGTGCTAAATGCATGACGGTAAACTCAAGGTGGAAGTTTCGCTTAATTTTTGGTATAATGCCCGCGACTATGAAAAAACTATTCACTAGTTCACTTTTGGCCCTCTCATTCGTCCTTTTTGGTGTTTCTACCGTGTTTGCTCAGGGTGTGTGTAACCAACGCTGTGATGTGGATCAAGACTGTGGACAAGGCTACCGCTGTTATGTCGGAGTCTGTCGACTGCAAAGTTGTCCTGCCAGTA
>JAGOVC010000043.1 GCA_018060955.1 Candidatus Woesebacteria bacterium
AGACGGGAAAATGAAATTTGAGATGGATGATGGACGACTCGATATCCGGGTATCCATCCTACCAATCGTCGAAGGTGAAAAGATTGTCATGCGTTTACTTTCATCGTCTGCCCAAAAGTATTCGTTGGCAGATCTAGGAATGAACGAGGTGGATCTGGCAAAAGTGCAACGTGCCTATTCGAAATCCTACGGAATGGTCCTTTCAACGGGGCCAACGGGATCTGGAAAAACAACTTCGATTTATTCCATGCTCAAAGTTTTAAATACGCGGGAAAAGAATTTGTCCTCAATTGAGGATCCGGTTGAGTACAGAATTTCTGGGGCAAACCAAGTTCAGGTCAATACGAAGACAAACTTAACCTTTGCCAACGGCTTACGATCACTCTTGCGACAAGATCCCAATATCATCATGGTGGGAGAAATCCGCGATGGAGAAACAGCGGGAATTGCCGTGAATGCAGCCCTTACCGGTCACCTTGTGTTCTCCACCCTGCACACCAATGATGCTGCGACGGCCATTCCTCGATTGATTGACATGAAGGTGGAGCCGTTCTTGGTGGCGTCTACGGTTAATCTGATTATTGCGCAGCGTTTGGTACGGAAAATATGTGATGTTTGTCGGATTTCGCACACGATCACCATGGAAGAACTGTTAAAGAACTTGCCGGAAGAGATTATTACCAAACATTACAAGCCAGTGGGGAAGACGCAGGAAATTCGAATGTATCGTGGGAAGGGATGTAAAGTTTGTCACATGACTGGATATTCTGGCCGAATTGGTGTGTACGAAGTCTTGGAGATCAGTAAGCCCATCCGGGAACTGGTAGCCAAACGATCGGATGCGGACGTGATTTCCGCGCAAGCGATCAAAGAAGGAATGACCACCATGTTGGATGATGGATTACAAAAAGTTGCCAAAGGACAGACTACGATTGAAGAGGTACTACGTGTGACAAAAACTGAATTCCTATAGCTATGGCCAAATCGTATACCAATGTCACACTTTCAAACAATGAAAAAATTGGCTTGATCAGCAATCTTTCAACTATGCTTGCGGCAGGGATTCCGATCTTTGAGGCGGTTAATTCTTTGCTTGAAGATTCAAAAGGGAACACAAAGAAAGTGCTTGAAGTCTTTCGCGATGATCTCGGGCAAGGGGAACATATGCATGTGACCCTCTCAAAATTTCCCCGAGCTTTTGATCATGTTACGGTCAATTTGATTAAAGCTTCCGAAGAAGCTGGAACAATGACGACAATTTTAAAGGACTTAAAAGACAACATTCGTAAAGAGATGGAGTTTTCCGACAAGATCAAATCTGCCTTAACGTATCCCATCCTCATTATGGTTGTGTTTGTGGGCGTTCTATTGATGATGTTGGTTGTTGTGATTCCCAAAATCTCTACAGTCTTTTTACGTTTAAATGTCGAGCTACCTTTGCCAACAAGAATATTAATTACTCTTTCTAATCTCTTGTTACACAACACCATTCCGTTAGTTGGTGGCTTAGTTCTTGGAATTGCCGCATTGGTGTTTTTATTTAAGCGCAACAAGCATTTAATTCTTGGCCCCCTTTTTAAGTTGCCACTCATTTCAACATTGATCTTAGGCATCGATTTGACGCGATTTTCACACAACATGTATTTGTTGCTAAATTCTGGCCTACCAATTGTGGACGCGTTGACCTTGGCACAAGAAGTTGTGATGCGTAAGGATCTCAAAATGATGATTGCGCGTTCTAGAGAAATGGTGGTCGCTGGAAAAAAGCTATCCGATGGATTTAAAACAAAAGATCGCAAAATCCCTTCAATCATGGTGAAGCTGATGGAAGTGGGCGATAAGACTGGAACTCTAGACAAATCAATGCAAGATATTTCTGAATACTTAGATTACGAAACAACCAGTAACTTAAAAGCAATTACAGTTGCTCTTGAACCTATTATGCTCGTCGTTGTCGGTGTGAGTATCGGGGGAATGATGCTAGCGATTATTGCTCCGATTTACGGAATCATTGGGCAAGTAGGCGGACGCTAGCAGTCGCTATTATTCCTCTAGAAAAGTTTTGATTTTTGCAATTAATACTTCTGGTGTGTAATCACTCTTCACAATGAAACCGTGTGCACCTTTACTGAGTCCTTCTTTTACCGCTGGATCATCATGCAAACTGGTAAACAAAACAATCTTTTTGTTTTCTTTTGCTGGTTTGTGATCTGCAAGTTCGGTGAGGATTCCAATACCATCTAGTTTCGGCATCATTACATCTAGGAGGACGAGATCAAACCCTCCGGCTTTGAGTTTCTCAAGACCTTCCATTCCATCAGAAGCTGTCTCAACTTCAAAACCTTCATCAGTCAAAGTATCCGTAAAGAGCATTCGTACGGAGGTGTCATCGTCAATAATAAGGATTCTTTTTCCCATGCGGGGAGTGTAGTATGGAATAGAACAGAGATCAAGTCCTTTTTATCGTATGTTGAGTCTTTTTCACCTTCACGGAAATCCTAAATCTGGTTTCACCTTAATTGAAATGATGGTTGTTCTAGGAGTCCTGGGAACGTTAATCGCCTTTTCCTCGGTTAACTTAGTTGGGTATCAGGGGAAAAATCTACTGCAGACTACGCTCTCCACTGTTGTCGGCGATATTCAGAATCAGCGGCTCAAAAGCATGAACGGGGATACCCAAGGTCAAGTTACAACTAATTCCTATGGTGTGTATATTCAGTCGTCTAACTACACTCTGTTTCGTGGCACAAGCTATGCTGCTGGAGCAAGTGGGAATATCGTCATCCCAGTTGCGGCTCCGATGACGTTGTCAACAACCTTTCCTTCCAGTCAATTTGTGTATAGTAAAGGAACAGGAGAAATTGCATCCTTTAACGGTGCGCAAAACACGATTACGGTTCGTAATTCATCTACCAACGAGCAGATCGTTATTACTTTTAACCGATATGGAACGATTATTTCTGGATTACCATAATAAACAGCGCGGAGCTTCCTTAATCGAGCTTCTGTTGGCCATTGGTCTAGCGGCTGCAATTCTGCCAGCAATTTTTACAGGATTTATCACCTCGAGACAAGGAAAAGTACAACAAGGTGAACGTACCCAAGCATTAATCTTACTTAAAGAAGCTCAAGAAGCGGCACGAAGTGTGCGAGAACGAGGGTGGACGAGTTTTGCAACCAACGGTACATACCATCCAGTAGTCACGAACGGACAATGGAATTTGATTGCAGGAAGTGAAACGGTGGATGGATTTACTCGAAGTACGCAGGTATCCGATGTCCAACGCAATAGCAGTGGACAGATTGTAAGCAGTGGGGGAACACTCGACCCTTCCACAAAACAAGTAACGAATACAGTATCTTGGACAATCCCATATCCTTCTTCGGTAAGTTCCATTCTGTATCTAACGCGCTATTTAGAGAATTTGACATATCAGCAAACGAGTTCCGCAGAGTTCAATGCAGGAACCAAGGTGATGACTGAAGTTCAATCGACCAATGGTGGGGAGCTTACGTTATCCACGAATACCCGCGGACAATGGTGTAGCCCAAATATCTCGATTTCATCCCTCGACCTTCCAGGGGTTCCCAACGCAGTCTGGGCAATCGAGGGTCATGTCTATGCGTCTACTGGGCAAGTAGCCCAAGCTAGTGAGGTCTCATTTGCTCATGTCGTTGTTGCTAACACAAATCCACCAAGTGGAGTATTAGCAGGTACCATCAAAGGATATAAAACCAATGCTGTCTTTGGAGAATCAAGTTGGGCGTATTTGGCGACAAGTGACAACTCCAAAGAAGTTGTCATCGTCAATCTGACTGCAATGGATGATGTGCCTAACAAAATCTATCACCAGGAAGGCTGGTTTAATACTCCAAGTTCCTCCATCGATGCCCAGTCACTTTTTGTGCACAATAATCGTGGGTATGTGACTGCAGACAACTATCTGTATGTGTTTGATTTGGCTAGTAAAACAGGCTCTAGACCACAAATCGGAGCACGTATCTCGTTTGCAAATTCAGGTGATGAAGCAGGAGAAATCTATGTTCGTACTGTCGGAACTTCAACGTATGCATTCGTTGCGATTCAGGGGAGCACGGTAGAAGAAATGAAGATCATAAATGTCACCAATCACAATCAGTCATCCCAGTGGAGAGTTGTGGGGGGAATAAACATTGAACCCAACAATTGTTCGTCATTGGAATCGGGCCAAGCAATTTTCGTACGCCCAGATGGAACACGAGCCTACGTCTCATCCGTTAATGACGCAACTTTTAAAGAGTTTTTTGTCATCAACACGACGAGCAAAACAAGTCCGACCCTAATGGGAGGATTTGCCTCTAATCCTCCGTGTACCAATGGCGGAGGGTACGAAGCTGGTGGAATGAACCCTCAACAGTCGGTGATTGTATCGCTTGCCGAAACACGTGCAATTTTAGTGGGTACGGATGCTACGGGCGATGGAGTCGATGCGGAGGAGTATCAGGTGTTGGACCTAAGCAATGAATCCACTCCAATAAAATGTGGAGGAATGCAGCTTAATCAAGGTATCTATGGAGTTGCTGCGGTCAAGGAACTGGATGGTGACGCCTATTCCTACATCATCACGGGTGATGGTGCCGCTGAGCTAAAGATCATTCAAGGTGGAAGTGATGGAACCTATCAAGAGCTTGGAACCTTTGAATCCGCCACATTTGACGCAGGATACAGCACTGCATTTAATCGCTACACCGTTACCGCGACGACTCCAGTCAATACAGAACTTAAGTATCAATTTGCAGTCGCGGATGCGGTTTCTGGCAGTTGTTCAGGCGCAAGCTTTAATTTTGTTGGACCAGACGGAAGTCCTACTTCCTATTACACGGCAAGCACGAGTGCAATTTATCTTAATAACGATGGAACTGGATACGAAAATCCTGCCAGATGCTTTAGATACAAAGCGACGATGAGTACGACGAACTATGACGCAACTCCACAGTTATCAGATATCACCATTAATTATTCACCATGAACCTGCACAAGAAGTTTTTACAATCAAGTGGATTTACATTAGTAGAGCTCATGCTCTACATGGGGTTGTTAGGGATTTTCCTTTTTGTCATGACAGATTTATTTGTCTCAACGCTGGATGTTCGTTCCGAGTCTACAAGTTATTATATCGTCACCTATGATGCGGAGTATTTACAAAAAAAATTGTCTTATGATGTCCGACGCTCGGACGCGATCAATACACCTGTAGCTGCTACGAGCGCTGCAACCTTAGGCCTCACCACTGCAGGCGTGACAACAACATACAGTATTTCAAGCGGTAATTTGATGCTAACGCAATCAGGACAGTCATATCAACTCAATAGTAATGGAACGAGCATTTCTGACTTTTCTATCCTTCGAATCGGAAGTGGTAACGCAACCGATACGCTGAGAATTTCCTACACCATTGCGAGCAGAACAATGCTGCGTGGAACTCCAGCGGAATCAAAATCCGTGCAGTTTACTGTAGGGGGGAGATAGGTGTATGCATTGGAAAGTAAAAGAACAATCCGGTCAAAGTTTAGTCATTCTCCTGATGTTTGTCACGGTAGCGATGATGGTATCACTGGCGGCTGCTGCGTTGACATCATTTTCAATTACTTCGGCCAGTAATACGGAAGTTTCCACATTGGCTCGTGACTTGGCTGAAACAGGTATGGAAAATGCCTTGCTACGCTTATTGCGCGACCCATCATACACTGGTGAGACATTGACACTACCCAATGGGACCGCCACAATTACGGTAACGGGTTCTGGGACCAAAACAATTTCTTCCATCGGAAGAAGCGGAAATTTTATGTGGACGATTCAGGTTGTAGCGCCTTACAGCAATGGAATCTTGAGTATTGGTTCTTGGACAGATGTGTTTTAACGTATGGCAAAATCCAAAGTAACACCGGCAATTATCATTGTTGAACAGCAGGGTTTAGTTTTCTATACCCCGCATGTTTTAACAGGAATTTCAGTTCCATTTCCAACTGGAATAGTTGCAAACATGGAAGTGATTGATTCTCAAAAGTACTATGAATGGATCGGTAAAATTATTGAGGATCAGAAGTTTGGGGATGTTGAAAGCTTACTAGTTATCGGCCAAAGTCTCTACTTTGAAAAAACGGTTTCTGTCACGACTGAGGAGAAAATTGAAGAAGAGAAAAAAAACTTTGCACACGGTACCCCATTTGACAGAGTAGCGGTGCAAAGTTACAAAAAAGGGACTTTAACATTGTTGGTTTCGATGAACCGTGATTTTGTTGACACGATCCGTCAAGGTCTTGAAAAATCCACAATCATCAATGATGGTGTCATCCCTATGCAAGCGATTCTTCCGTATCTTGGGAAAGAAGGGTTAACCCCGCATGCGATCAAAGCGTTGTTTCCGCGAATGGATAGCTTAAGGGAGCATCCGTTGGTGACGTCTCGGACGAACCCAAAAACGTTACAAGAAAAAGAAGAATATATATCGTCACATTATCAAGGATTAATTATTGTGGTTTTTGTTGCCTTTTTGGCATTGGTGATCGGAGGGACCTTTTTCATGTTGCGTAGGCAATCACAGTCGGTCGCTCCACCCGCGCCAACACTTCCGGCAATCAGCCCAACACCAGTTGTACCTGCTGCTGAATCAGTAGAGGAAGCGGAACCTTTGGCACAATTAGATGCGTCTGCATCCGCGCTTCGCATTGAAGTCATATCCTCAGCGTCAACATCTACGACATCAGCAGCTGTAGTGTCACTTCTCCGTTCGGAAGGTTATGCAAGTGTTAGTGCGAAGGTGCAAACAGGTGTTGTAATACAGCGTCCCTTATTACTGTTCAAATCAAGCGTTCCATTTGCCCTTCGTTCGCAAATTCTAGACAGAATAGGTGAAATTGTCGGTTCCGTTTCTTCTCAAGAAAATAATGAAATTTCATCGGAAATATCCATCACCGTATCCAATTAAACTCTACCTTTCATTTAATAATAATTTACAAGCAGATGTAGTTTTTTGCACAGTATTTTTGATGTGATTGCGTGGGCTTGACAACCGTTTCCAAACTCTCTACGCTGAATATATATGAATAGAAAACTTCTAAACCGCAAAGGTTTTACCCTAATCGAATTACTCGTTGTGATCGGCGTGCTTGCCGTCCTGTTGGCAATTGTGCTTGTCGCAATTAACCCAGCTCGACAGTTTGCCCAAGCCAATAACACAAAGCGTGCCAGTGATGTTCAGGCTCTCTTAAATGCAGTAACCCAATATGCAGCTGATAACCGTGGAACCTTGCCAACCGGAATTACCGCGACAGCAACCGCAATCGGTAGTGCAGGAGTGGACATTTGTTCCTTCATTGTTCCAACTTACATCGCAGCATTGCCAGTGGATCCATTAACAAATAATGGAACACCAATAGCAACCTGTTCAGGAGCATATAACACAAACTACCTGATTTCTGTAAGTGCAACGGACCAACGTATTACAGTCTCAGCACCAGCAGCTGAGCTCAGCTCTGTAATTACTGTTACCCGTTAGTTTAAAGTAAAAATAAAAACCGCCTCAGTATGGGGCGGTTTTTGGATATCCTGGTAAAACAGCAACTTAAAACCCCGCTACTGCGGGGTTTTAATGTTTGCTTAACGAACCATTATTTCTCAGACGATTTGACTATCAATTTTTTGGGCTGTGCTTTTGCAGCTTTCGTAAAGGTGATTCGTAACAACCCATGTGCAAGATCGGTCTCTGGCTCAATTCCGGCGTCAATATCACCTGGGACTGCGAGTTGATAGGAAAAGTATTTTTGAGATCGTCGTAAGAACTTTTTTCCTTCTTTCTCTTCTTGCTTAGCTTCGGCAACGATGCGTAGCAAGCCCTTTTCAAAAGTTATATCGATGTCTTTGTCCTGAATACCTGGGACTGCAGCTTCGACGTACACATGAGTAGCATCTTCGGCCACTGATAATCCACTGGGAGTATTCGTCATCATTCCCCAATCCTCATCATCAAGCATTGATGGAAGGGAAGGTAATGAGAAGAAAGAACGTGGTAACAAATAGGACATAGTCCTCCTTTCCCCAATAGGGAATACTGTATGTATGTAATTTCTGTATCCTAGATACAGAGAGCACAGTTGCGATAAAGGTGGGTAATTAACGCGGTGAGTGTTTACCCCAACTGCCTTCTCTATACCTAACTTTTGACTGACATATGAAGTTACTTTTCATGTCGAATTAGCAATAAAATATCA
>JAGOVC010000044.1 GCA_018060955.1 Candidatus Woesebacteria bacterium
GTCAGCTCGTCTGCGGCAACTTCCACAATAATGGCAGGTTCTATCCAAACGTCCGGGGCAAGGCCTTTGTTGACGATGTAGGAAGCTGGTTGAGTAGTCGTTACTAATGATTCTGTTCGAATTTTGAGCTCTCTCCACTGATCATCGGATAATCCAGTTCCCACTTTTGAAAGCGTTAGGATTTGTTCATCCGGTCCAGCAATACCAATTAAAAATGCCCCGAGACCGAACTGATTTCGCTTCCCTTTTCCATACCAATACCCTAGAACAACGGCATCGATCGTATCGGACAGCTTTGCTTCTGACGTTTCTTCTTCTTTAAACTTCACCCAACTCCAACCTTTTCTTCCTGGCTGATACGGAGAATCATATTTCTTAATCACCGCACCTTCTAAACCGGCCTCCAGCTGTTTTTTGTGGAAGAGTCGTAACTCTGTTGCATCAGTCGTCACAAAAGTTTCGGATTCTATAAAAGGATGCTCTTTGCCGTTGATTTCAGTAAATAACTGATGCAGGATCTTTTTGCGTTCCACTAACGGGGTATGAATGAGGCTTTTCCCGTCTAGAAATAAAACATCAAACACAAAAAACTTCAACGGAACTTGCTGAGAAAATAAGTCCACATCATGCTTTCGTTTTCGCTGAATCGTCTCCTGGAAAGGCAGTAACTTCCCGGTGGCATGATCATATCCGATGGCTTCACAGTCTAAAATGAGACTGTGCTGTCCAAAAATACTGCTCACTTGGTGCAACTCGGGGAACATTGCACTACTTTCTTCAAGCGAACGCGTAAAGGTACGCACTGTCCAATCATGCGAAATTTCCTGTGGTCGTAGATGAATTTGTACGCGAGTTCCATCAAACTTACTTTCCGCAAAGATCTTTCCCATTTTCTCAATCATCTCCGTAGCTGTCTTCAAGCGTTGACACAATGCTGGCTGAATTGGAATCCCAATTTCAATATCAATGGATCGGATCCCCTCTGTTCCGTCCTCCATCCACCGCGTTGCTAATTTGCCAATATCACATTTCATTTGATAGGCATCTTCTAAGGGCTTTCGTGCACTTTTATCTCCAAGTTTTGCCCATGACAGTGCATCCAGAAGCGTCATATCTGAAAAACCCAAACGTAGGCGTGTAAGGAGAATACGGACAACAAATTTTGCAGACAGACTATCGAGCGACTTGAGAAGTTCACTGACTTGTTCAATTTTACGATCCTGACTGCCTGGTCCATTTTCCTTTGCAATCTGCGTTAGTGCTGCGTAAACCTGCGCAATCGATAGCGTTGACTGTACTAGGGAACTTTCGGCATAGATGCTGATAACATCTGCCATATCCCCTTTTGATTTAAAGTCTGTGCTGATTTTCTCGATGGTGTGCCCATAGGTTCGCTCGATTGCACGCATCAACATTTTCTCTGCAAATTGAAATTCTAAACCTTCGTACGGTGGGACTATTCGTCCTAACAGTAACCAACAGGTTGCATCGATCTCTTGTGGGTCTAGTTGTGTAAAAAGTCCCGCTAACAACTCTGTGATTTCGTTACGTGATGATGTGGACTCAATTTTTTGTAATATTACTGAGAAATCGTGGAAGGTCATACCAGGTATTGGATCACGGTAACTCAAAAAAGTCTAGGAAAGAAAAAGCAAAAAGATAAGGATAGTTTTCCTTAGCGCTCTTTCAAATAGTAGACGACCCCTTTAGTCACACCCTCTTTCTTAATCAGACCTTTGTTCATCATGTCTTTTAAGTCACGTAGAATGGTATCAGTTGAAATCAATGGAAGAATATGTTGTACGTCAGAGGTGGTAAGGCTCTTCTTCTCTTGTAACAGTTCTAAGATTGCAATTTGTCGCTCCGATAACGCAATCTGTACTCCACCCAATGAACTCTTAAGCTTGGCGTCCTGCGACAGTTTAAGGACTTGTTGCTTTACACGCTCCAGTTCTATGGCTAATCCAAAACAAAAATACTCCAGCCAATAAGTCATGTCTAACGTTGCAGATCGCTGTACCGACAAAATCGCTTCGTAATACCCATCTATGTCTCGATCGAAGTACTCTTCCAAGCTAAACAATTTTTTGATGTCGTATCCCTCTGCATACATTATTAGCAACATGAATGCTCGTGCAGTTCTCCCATTTCCTTCAATGAAGGGGTGAATCCGAACTAATTCGTAATGTGCGATCCCTGCCCGAATCATCGGATGAATCTCTTTATTTTTTGGAGCATTTAACCACTGCATTAATTCTGAAATTAAGGTTGGAATCTGAACAAAGAGTGGCGGTCGAAAGACCACTTCCCCATCCGTCGCTGAACGGATCACGACTTGGGCATTTCGATAACTTCCCACTTGGTCAGCTGGTAATATCCCTTTCGTGGTGTACTGATGTAACGTGCGAAGGATGTGTTCGCTATATTCAAGGTTACGAGTGGTGTAATTCCCCCATTCATCTATCCAGTGCAACACTTCTCGATAGTTTAAGACTTCTTGAATATCTCTGGATCGTGCCAGTACGCCAACCTGCTCACCCAAAGAAGCTGCATCCCCGGTCCCCTCGACTTGCATTAGAAGAGCCGCTTGATCTTTCGATAATTCATTTCCTTCTACACGGGTCCCAAAATGGATCGTTCGAACCCGGGCTTCATCGCGAAACTTTGCTTCCCATGCAGGCACTAGTGGGGCGTTGGTTATGACCTCTTTGCAAGCTTCGATACGGCCAATGTACTTCAACAAGTTATTGCTAATGTGATATGCGGGTTGATACATAGTTTTCGGGAATAATGTAGCCTTATTCTTGCACGAATTGCGGAGAACACAAGAGCAAAATGGATGGTCAACGGATCTCTAGTCGACTTGAGAGAGAATTTTTTGTAGAATAGGCTCTTCTATGTCACGTGTCCCTATTCAAAAAGCCAAACAGGTCCCCTTAAGCGTCGTCCGTCAGATGGCGACCTTAGCGTCCAGCGGTTTCTCGCTGGTGGCTGCTCTTGCCTGGAATGATGTCATTCGTCGGTTTATTGACGAGTTCATAAAGCCCTATATCAGCAAGGGATCTGGCATTATTGCACAACTTATTTATGCAGTTGGGATTACGTTTATTGTCGTATTATTTACATTGCAATTAGCGTGGATTCAGGAACGATTAGAGCAGAAAGAAACGACTTCAACCAAACCGAAAGCCAAGAAATAATAAGAGCGGTGCCGTAGGATTTCTACTACTTTTTCTCTAATTCTTGCGAAATTAAGTACCCACTGCGCTTTTCAACTTCTTCAACGCGTTGTTCGATTCGATCCAATCGTTCAAATAAGCGTTCCCAATAGAATTCTTCTTGGGTTCTACTCATGGAACTACTGATCAATGCGATCAAGGTACCAAACATAACTGCACCTAATACCTGCATAAAAACTCCCAAGACTCTCCCGAGATCAGTATGTGGCGTGACATCTCCATACCCAACCGTCGTTAAGGTTTGAATTGACCACCACAATCCATCACTGGTGGTTTGGATGCTCGCTCCAGGAACAGAAGATTCAATGGGAACAATAATAAATCCCAAGAAAAGGGATAAAACCACGGATCCCAAGAGTAATTGGCGGAAACGACGCTGTTTTAATAATCGCGTTCGAAGGGAGTGAGTAATCATTGGGTTAGTATAACAAGTAGTTTTAACCCCATACACCTACGAGTTATAAAACAAGGTCTTAAGAACTTTGGGAATTTGGAGAACAAGTTGTTGCGTAGAATAGAATGGTCCCACTTGAGAAAAGAGTTGATCTCCAGCTGTTTTATTGACATAGCTGCCAACTACCCCAACTGAAAATGGATCGTCACTCATGGTATACAAGCCTGCAATCAACCCCGCTAGTACATCCCCTGTTCCACCTTTTGTCATTCCGGCATTCCCTCCAGAAACGGCCTGCTCTCTTTCGCCCTGACAAACAAAATCGATTTCACCTTTATGCACAATCGTTACACTGCCGAGAGCAACACTCACTTGTTGCGTGTCTTTCTTTAAATCGGAGCTCAATGAAATACCCACTTTTTGCGCAAGCTGAGCAAACTCACCTTGATGCGGTGTGCAGATCATCTGCTTTTGGAGTAGATGGGGATCTACCATTTGCAGTGCACCTGCATCGATCACCCATTTTTTGTGCGAGTACTTTTGCAACAGATAATTTGTAATTTTATAGGTATTTGTGTTCCAGTCTTGATCTGAAAGTTGATCATACGAACGATCGTTAAGCGTCTGACGGGTCATCCCAGGTCCGATGAGAACCACGTCGGCTTCTGATAAATAGTTTTCAAGCTCTCCACGCGGAACAATCACTCCACTCCAGAATTCCCCCTTAGCCTCGCGTATGAGCGCATTGTTCAAGGGGACGGATGAATAAAAGACCATGTCCACCATGGAAGCCACCACGTCCAGTGCCCACCTCGAAGCTGCATGAAACAACTCACTGCCCCCGATTACCATCACTTTACCGTTCTGTCCTTTATGGGAAGATGGCGAGGGCATGTGTACGCTGTGTACGTAGTGATCAAGATCTAACTCCATAACAAGAACATTGTATCCCATTGTGGATTCGAGGACTAAAGAAGATTACTACAAACGCAGAAGGAAGCTTTGCTGCACATCAGGAATATTCGTTTCTGATTCGGCGCTCGTTCCAATCACTTGTCTCCCCGCAAATAGGGCGGTAACCAAGTGTCTATTTGTATCATCAAGCTCTGAAAAAATATCGTCTAGAAGTAACACTGGTATCTCTTTTGTCTCTTGTTCAATGAATTGAAGTGCCGCAATCTTTAACCATAAGACGGCTAAACGTTGTTGTCCCCGAGAACCAAAACGGCCGACATCCAGAACTTTTCCCTCCCCAACATCCAAACAAACTTCCAAAGAATCTCGATGGGGTCCGACAAGAGTTTTTCCAGCTGCGACTTCAGCAACTGCATACTGATGTAAACGTTCCTCACTCATTAAGGAATGGTCATACTGAATCTGCCCTTGAACGGGAAATCCAACGTAGGTATTAATAAAATGGATTAAACGCTCCCGTTGCCGCGTGAGAACATCTCCGTGTTTGATCAGTAACGTATCCCAAAAAGTAAATTCGTTCCGGCTTACCAGTCCTTCACGTAACTGCAAAATTAGCTTATTGCGGTGTTTAAGTGCTTTTTCATACTCCTTATGAGAGTGTGCGTACGAGCGACTCACCTGAATGAGTACCATATCCAGATACTCTCGTTTATAGCTTGGTCCTTGGGTTACAATTTCGAGATCTTCAGGACGAAATACAATCGTCTTTAATAACCCCGTTACATCTGCACGGCGTTTATTCGTTCCATTGCGTTTAAATCTGGTTGAAGCTCGCTTCGATAGCTCACTATTCGCAGATACAATACTCACTCCAATCCGCTCCGCATCAGCTTCAACCGAAACATTAGCTTCAATATGCGCAACATCAAATCCAGTTTGGACACAGTCAGAGAGTAAATGGGATTTAAAACTTTTACCCGTTGATAGAAGTCCTATCGATTCAAGCGTGTTTGTTTTCCCTTTCCCATTGTTCCCAACAATCCAGGTTACGTTGTCATCAAAGGAAAATTCCTGAAATGAAAAGTTTCGAAAGTGTGTTACGACTAATTGTTTAATGATGCAACGTGACATAGGTTACTCTGTGTGCAGCTGACAATTAGGACACAACCATGTCCCCCGTCCTCCAACCACGACTCTCTCAATTGAAGACTGACAACGACTACAGGGTTTACCCTTTCTCCCATAGACCTTAAAAAATTGTTGATACCTTCCTTTTTCCCCCAGTAAATCACGATAGGTATTATCACTAGCACCACCTCGGATAATCCCTTCTTGTAGTACTTCTTCGATCGCCGAAAACAGATTTTTCTGTTCCAAAGAAGTTAGATTCTTTGAGATCTTTAGCGGGGAAATCTTGGCAATCCACAAGGCTTCACAGGCATAAATATTGCCGATCCCGGCAATCTTTGATTGATCAAGTAAGAGTGTTTTAATTCCCCGTGCAGAACGTAGTAGCAAAGTTTGGAAGTCCTGAAAGGAAAGATTTTTTAATGGTTCTTTGCCTAGCCGTGAAATAAAAGGCAGCGCTTCCACTTGATCACTGGGTAAGATGTGAATATATCCAAATCGTCGCATGTCGGAAAAGGCTAGCCTACGTACTTCTTGTCCTGACTGCAAATAGAATTCCACATGGGTATGGCTTGGAAGTGTCGCTGTGGATGAGAGAAGTGTTAGTCTCCCGGTCATCTTTAAATGAATGCAAGCAGAAATTCCATTCTCAAAATCCAAAACCAACAGCTTGCCAAAACGACGAACTCCTGTGAGTGTTTGAGCATGGAGATTGGCGCTATCGCCGCGTAGAACATCGGATCGGTGAACCACAATCGTCGTGATGCGATGCGCGACAACTTCACGTTCGAGCTGACGTCGTATTGTTTCAACTTCTGGGAGTTCTGGCATAGAACAATTTATCGTTCTAATACTGCTAAAAATGCTTCCTGAGGTAAGCTCACTTTCCCAAACTCTTTCATTCGGGCTTTTCCTTTTTTCTGTTTCTTTAACAACTTGTCTTTACGTGTTTGATCTCCACCATACATTCCAGCAGTGACATCTTTTCGATATCCACTCATGTCTTCTCTGGCAACAACCTTTCCTCCGATTGCAGCTTGAATGGCAATTTCAAAATTTTGACGCGGAATAACTTCTTTGAGTTTTTTTACCAATCGACGACCAATATATTCTGCTTGATCGCGAACTACGATTTGAGAAAGTGCTTCGATTTTTTCAAAATGAATTAACACATCCAGTTTGACGGCATTCACGGGCTGGAAATCGAAAAGTTCATACTCCAGACTGGCAAATCCCGAGGACACTGATTTCAACTCATCATGGAAATTAACGATCAGTTCGGCAAGCGGAAGTAAATAGGTTACTTTTACCCGAAGTCCATGATCTTCCATTCCATCGAGCGTTGCACGATGTTGCTCACACAAACGCATTACTGCACCCAAATATTCTTGTGGAGTAAAAATAGTCGCCATGGTCACCGGTTCTTTAATAATCGCAATTTGGGCTGGATCGGGATATTCCATTGGGGTGTGAATCTCGATGTTTTCCCCGTTATGAAGTTGGATTTCGTAGCGCACGGATGGAGACGTGGCAATTAATTCCAATCCGTATTCATTTTCTAGTCGTTCTTGCACAATCGTGGCATGCAAAATTCCTAAGAAACCGACACGTAGTCCATTTCCCAACGCATGGGAATGGGTCGACTGATATTGCAAGGCAGCATCATGTAATGCTAATTTCCCCATCGCATCCACTAAGACTTGGAAGTCATCCCCCTCAATCGGATAAAACTCCATAAACACCATCGGTTGCGGTTCTTTGTATCCAGGTAATGGTTGTGTCGTCGGTCTGCCTACAGAAGTAATAGTGTCGCCAACGCGTAACAACTTCACATCTTTTAGGCCAGAAGCAATGTATCCCACTTCCCCTGCTGTAAGCTTTTCAATCGGCATCATTTGTGGTGAAAAAACGCCTAATTCAATTGGGACAAAATCAATATGGGTATTCATGGATTGCAAACGCTCGCGAGTCAAAACTCCGGAGACCACCCGTACGTAGGCAATCACCCCTTTATGGGGATGATAGAGAGACGTAAATACTAATACTTGTAAAGGTTCTTCCTCTTTTCCAGTAGGTTCAGGTATAAACGTTGCGACCGCTTCAAGTAATCCTTGGATATTAATCCCCGTTTTGGCACTCACTTTAACGATTTTTGCTTCATCAATTCCAAATTCTTCAATCAAGTCTAGCGCTACTTGATCCGCATCAGCCGCGGGTAAATCTATTTTATTGATGACCGGAATAATGGTGAGACCTAGTGCCTTAGCTTTTTCATAATTACTAATGGTTTGAGCCTGGATTCCTTGCGTTGCATCCACAACCAAGAGAGCGCCTTCACACGCTGCTAGCGAGCGACTTACTTCGTATCCAAAGTCCACATGTCCTGGAGTATCAATCAAGTTGAGGATATACGGTTGACCATCAATCACGTAGTTCATGCGGACTGGTGCCAATTTGATGGTAATTCCCCGCTCTTTTTCGATGGGATTACTATCCATCATGCGTTCTTCCATGTCACGTTCCGC
>JAGOVC010000045.1 GCA_018060955.1 Candidatus Woesebacteria bacterium
ATCCTACATTCGAAATGTAGCCATGTCCTTGATAATTAGTTAGTGCCGATACAGCGACTGGTTTGCCCTCTTTGTACGCTATAAAATATCGGAGTTTGTTTGTGCCTTTAAAATTTCGCCATGCTCTTCGGGCAATGGCTAAGCCTTCACCAATAGTGCCATATGGATTTTGAGGATCATCATTTTGGAATGATTGATCAAATATTTCAATGAAGACCTCCAAATCATCATTTGTTGCTACTTCTTTGACCTCGTGAAAACGAGTTGGGTCAATTCCACTTCCCGCATGAAACATCCAGCAATCTTCAAAGACTTTTTTGTATCCTTTATCTCCCAAATATGTTTTGAGATTCTCATGATCCGGAGTGTTCTCGAAATAGAACGTCGATGTCCTATCTTTGGCCTTCCAGGTTTTTTCAGCAATGTCGACTTGATCATCTGTAAGTAATGTATTCACTAAAACATTATTAAAATAGACTGATTTATCTGCTTGTGAATACGTGAGACTTCCGAAACCTAAATTGAGAACCTCGTCAGCCATAATGCCAAGCTGTAGTTTCTGAAGAGTGAGTAAGAATTCATATGCGTCTTGTTTCATAGCAATATTTTACACTGTTTTATGAACTTCATGATCTACTAGCACAATGACCAAAAAACTCTCTAGTATTTACTACTCTCTTGATACTTTACTGCGAATTACGACAATTAGATTTTCTATGCTTTCTCTAAATGCTTGCTGAACAAACGAAATTCCAGCTTTCCTCATCGTATCGAGTTCCTCGTCTGTCACCTCAGTCGAATACACAATAATACGGTTATTTCCAACTTGGCGGAACACATCTTCCCACTCAATACCAACAACTCCCGATACAATAAGATCAACAAATCCCCTGTTCAAAGCGTCCACAGCAGACTGTTCATCCGGAAGTGCAACAAATTCCAACGTTGGATCCTCGGCATTTAATTCTCTTGCAAGATCGTCTCCTAATCGCGCCCTCTTTAGAACACCTATACGTTTTATTTCTGACATAGTGTCTCCTAGAATATATGTGTGGTGGATCCTAGCAGACCACTTGTTAACAGGCAATACCATTTCATTTAATCTTGATCGTTTACTCAGCAATTCATAGGAACTATTGATCCCATTCCATCGATAACGACACTTTGTGTTATTGCCATCCCTTTTGCTATAATCCACATATGTTTACCTACGCCCAAATCTTTGAAAACAAACAGAAAATGCTTGTCGTGACAGCGCACCCCGATGATTCGATAGTCTTTTTTGGTGCCCTTATCCATCAGTTGGTTTCGGACAAGAAAGATGTCTATGTCCTACTCGTCACCAACGGTGCACGTGGTAGTAGGGAAAACACTGTTTCAGAATCCGAACTTGCTCGTACCCGACTGGCTGAGGAAACAGCAGCTCTAAAGGTGCTTGGTGTCTCTGAAGACAATATTTTTTGTTTAGGTCACGCGGATGGAGAAATTGAAAGTAACATGGATCTAATTGGAGAGATCTCCTATTATATTCGAAGCTTTAAAGTTGATCTGGTCTGTACACATGAACCATCATCGCAGTATTTACAGACCTATGACAAAGCTGGATATTTTGTACAGCATCGCGATCATCGAAAAGTTGGCGAAGCAACAATTGATGCTGTCTATCCTTTTTCACGGGACCGTTCCTTTTTCACACAGCATTACACGGAAGGAATTGCAGCCCACAGTGTATATGATTTACTTTTAACTGATGAGAAAGACTGTAACTTTGATTTTGATTGCACTTCTCTGCAAGATGTAAAGCGACAAGCACTCTCGGAACATAAAAGTCAGTTTGACGCAGATAGGGTACAGGATGTGTTGGATTCCTTTAAATTTGAAGACAAGTATTTAGAAAAGTTTCATTACGTTCATTTAAAATGGTAACGATCCGTCCGTATACCACTGCTGACTACGACCAACTGGTTCTCCTACTTCAGGAAGCAGAGCTTTTTGCATCCACTTGGGAATCCAAAGAGAACTTGGAGAGCATGATTAAAGACAATCCAAACGCAGTGTTGGTCGGCGTTGATGGTGATACTATCGTCGCATCAGTCTTTTCACTTCCATATGGGAAAAAGATCACCTTCTTCTATCGATTAGCAGTAAAAAAATCGCACCGTAATCAAGGCATCGCTACAGCAATGTTAGAGCATGCAGAAAAGGCAGCGAAAGCGCAGGGTGTGATCGAAACGTGTTTATTTGCAGATACACATAACGAGATGCTACAGGCGTTTTATCGAAAAAGAGGATTCGTCACCAGTGAGCACACCTATACCTGTTTTTGGAAAGAATATTCGAATAAGTAGCGTTAGCAAAAATATTGAATGATAAGTAGTCGCAGCTCTCTTGTAAAGGTTAACTCCCAGATTTCTATTTAAATTTGAGTTTAATGACTGAAAGCATACATTTAGTCTCAGATATTTCGATATCTCCGTTTGAATTACCTTAGAGTGTTATCGTTCATCTCTACCTTAGAATGTGGAATTCTTTTTATCTTTAAATACACGATTCCTACTACAACTGCCAAGAAGACGACTATACCGATCACTCCCAGACCGAGGTTCCACAAAGAAGTATGAGTAGCTGACTTTGGCTGGGGAAGAAGATTTTCGCGTTGATCTAGAGTTGTTAAGGAAACAACATTTATTTTTCTTAAAGTAGATGAAGATGGCCAGAGTGAAATAAAAGCATTCTCTTCCATAGGAAGGAAACGTAATAATCGCAGGACTTGCGCATCCATGGAGTTTGTTTCTGTCTCAACAGCAATTCCCTCCTTAAACCAAACTGTAAAAAAAGTCTCTTTGCTTTCTTTTCGTATTCCACTGGATTTTGAATATACAGCATCTGGGTTTTTAATTTCTGGTAACAGCTGCTTTGTCGTCTTTGAGTTCCTAAAATAACTTTCTGAAACTAAAATTACTTTATTTTCTTTGATATACACGTAATCGGATACTGAAGGTACTAGAGATGTGTAGGTCAAAACAACTACATCATTTCCAAGAGTAGTTTCCCGTAAAGGTTTTCCTATTAGGACAAGAACCTTATCCAACGGATCTTTTATTACAACTGTATTAACCATAGCCATATAGACTTTTAATTCCCTTCCGCTGAGCACCTCCGTTGAACTTGTTGCTGAAGTTGAATTGTTTCTGTCGTACGCACTTCTATTCGAGAACTGCGACAATCATCGTTGAATATTTCTATGTATTCACGACCCTCAAACAAATTGTCACGATAAAACTCATATACTTCCGGCTGATTTCGCCGTAGATCATCTGGTGCCATGACATACGCTGCACCACTAATTGCAAATCCTTCAGTATCTGATGTTGCATATTGGTTGTAGAGTAAAAAGTCCGTTCCTCTCGTAACTTGGGATTGGGTATCCGTTTCTGAGGTAAAAATTACTCCGTCTTGAGCAGATGCTTCAACAAAATGTTCCAAATAGGTTTGACAATTCCCGTTAATACACGTTTCTGAATCTCCAAAATCATGTATAGTCTCATGAATTGTAATTGACATTCCATAACCACAACTAATATTACTGTTCTGGTAATATGACTCGTCACAATGAGGGTTTCCGACATAAATTATATTGTAGTAAAAATTGTTTCTCCCGCCTGCGGAATTGGCATAATCACCTATGATATAGGTGTTCCCATGTGTTAACAATGATTCGGGGAGAAGATTGAGTGACTGATCAATACTTGAGAGAGCTCGTGAATTAGACTCAGTAACACCATCATAGTAAAATAATGAATTAGGATACGCTTGTCTAAGTTCTTCGAGTTCAGAATTTGATATACGAATATTTGAAGAGTCACTACATGTATCCATTGGATACCAATCACAAGTGCTGTTGACTTGAGCTATACAGGCTTTACACTCGCCATTTGGATGGACAATCTTTGAGTTAATCGGAACATCTACTTGGTCTCCAGCGGGATAATAGGGACAAGTACAACTAAGATTAGGATTAGGGGGAGTAATACACCTTCCTTCCGAACAAACCAAACCTTCTCTACACGTTGCCTCTATCCACCCTGATCCATCCGAGGAACATCTACGAACAGTGTTCAAATCTTTGCAGGTCATTGAGTTGGCTCGACAAATTAAAGCTTCAGAATTTAAACTGCTAATTCTTTCTCCACAACATGCTTGATATGTGCTGGAACAAGATCTACAACCAGAAGCACTTACCCTACCGAGAGCTGAGCAAGAACTTGATCCATAGTAACAGGTAGGATATTGGTCTGGGTTAGCCACGTTTTCACAAGACCCATTTCTACAGACCTGTCCCTGTTCACAATACTGGAGTTGCACCTCTCCTCCAGAAGTTGAGCAGCTTAAGACCAGTCGAGGTTCCCCTTCATAACATCGGTTTTGATTGACAGTAATAGTGAGTCCTCTGTATTCACAAGAAGGTGTCCACCGTGGACGATTACCACAGCGAACCCGTGAATTACAGGAAAGATCTGTATAGTACTTTCCCGAAGTACAAGTGTCTGCCATCTCTGGGCCTCCCGATACTTCTAAATAATATGAGCATTCTCCATCTGGTTGACGAACAATAGTGGTTTCGTTCTCACATCGACAATATTCTCCTCCCAAATTTGAACACCCAGAATTACAAGCTGCGCCACTTTGACAGGTTCGCTGAAAATTCCCTCCACAACTTCTCATAACCATTGGAGTTGATTGGACAGGTGATACTGATAGTATTTCAGGCGGTGTTATTCCTGGACGACACCTATAATTGGAACGGCAGGTGAGATCTAAAGTCGCTGTATGACTCTCACACTGCGAACTAGGCATTTGGCTTGTATAGGTACACACATTTTCCGCCAATAGAATTACAGTAGCGGGTAGTCTTTCGGCAGAAAAGCCTGTGAGCTGAGGTGTCGTTCTATCACTCCCATTCAAACAACTGAAATTCCAAAAATTCGACCCTGACTTTACACACGCTTGAAATCCAGCCACTCTACAGGCAGTGAGCTGGGCAGATGAACAACCAGGTGAAGCTTCCGGTTCTGCTGGTTGTGAGGATGCGACGGGTTGTTCTCTGCCACAGCGAAATCCAGATGTGCAAGTTGAATCAGAGTATGAGAAACCTGAGCTACAGCCAGAGCTTGGTGTCACTACGTATGTCGAACATTGATTATCTGGGTTTTTTTGTCTGTCGATTGGTGCGTTGGGACAACTACAGTATGGTGATGATCCTTGACGTTGAGTGCACCCAGATTTACAGGAACTATCTGCACAGACAATCTGATTATGTCCGCCACACTCCGCAGCAATATCTGCAGTTGTTAAGCGGGTCGCACACTGATTGATCCTTGTATTACACCAGTTAGAGGCACAGCTGCTATCTACCGCACATGAAGCGCCATTTGGGCGAGGAGTGCTAATGGGAGTAGGTACAGTGGTTGGCGGAGCTGTAACTACAGGAGTTGCGATGACTTCTATCCCACACTTATTGGTTGCGCTATCACAGAAGCCAGATTGGCATTGGGATCCTCTGCTACATGCTGATCCATTTGGTTTGGGAGTTGGATTTGCATTGGGAGTTGAAACAGGTGCAACTGGGACCGACGCACATTTATTTAACGCTGGATCGCAGTATCCGGATTGACAGGCTGCATCGCTGCTACAGGCCGTACCATTGACTGCGGGCACAGGTGCACACTTATTGGTCACGAAATTACAGAAACCGGAGGCACACACGCTATTTACACCACAATTGGCTCCATTGGGACGAGGTGTTGAAATAGGGGTGGGTACTACTGTGGGAGCTGCCGTTGCAGCAACACCACAGATATTGCCCGAAAGAATAGTTTTCCCCGCAGGACAACACGAGGTTGCTCCGGATGCAGATTGACACTGAATCGAACCAGTTGGGCTGCTTGTAGGATTACAAACTGAGGAAGGACAGGATGGCAGAGTGGTCGGCTGCGGAGTTTGTGTTGGAGATGGAGTTGTCGTTGCCGGCGATGCAACTGCAGCTCGGCAAACTCCATTGACACAGTTACCAGTCAGACAGTCTTGCGTGCCAGTGCACACATATCCTATTGGTCGAGGACCTGCACAGCGGCCATCGGTACAAGTACCCGATGTACAGTTTTCATTGGCAACACAGCTAGCGCCATTGGCAAGACTCATCGTATAGCCAAAACACCCACAAACGGTTCCTCGAGTGATTTGGCATCGGCATCCACCATTATCAGTATTCACCGGCTTATTTCTACAGGAATATGCGGTATCGGCAGTTCCATCACAGGTTGTTGGTGTAACGGTCGTTCCAGTAGCAGTAGTTTGAGCCGTTGTCGTACAGGCAGTGCCTATACAAGTTCCATTGCCAGTACATGCCTCTTCCTGCCAAAGACTTGCTCCAGGACGTGAGCCAGGTTTGCAGCGATACTGCACGCGCTCTCCTGCGTTGCGACAAGCAGTACCTCCCACACTCACCCCATTATCACAACCTTCGGGGACAGTAGTCTGTCCAGAAGTTGCTGCACCACCTCCGCCACCTCCACCACTGTAGGCGGGACAAGAATACAAATCTTTATTGTCATCACATCCACTTCCACACGCAGTGGTAACCCAGTTACAGGCACGTTCACGATTATCCTGGGATTGCTGCATCAATGTGCTGGAGACACCAACACCAATTACTAAGAAGACTATTACTAGATAGGAATATAGTTTTGAAAGATGAAAAGAAAATGGCTTAACGCCCATGAATTCCATCGTAATAGATCTGCAAGATTTTTGTAAGCGGGTGATTTTCACTCATGATTGCGTAGTGTTGACTGATTCCCACTTGACACTTCCTAAGAAACTTCGTACTTTGAATACAATCTGCTGCCCCAGAGATTATCCAAATAGTTTAGACGATTAGTCCGACGAGTCGGACAAAAGGAAGGCATATGGCAGCTCCCAAAAAGCGAAAAGTTCGCACCTCTTCAATAGTAGAAGAACAAGAAGAACGATCAACGTCGGAATCTAACTCACAATCATCGTTCATGGATTTGATTCGTCGTTATGAGTCAGAGCTCTCCACATTACTAGGAGTATTTGTGGTGATTGCCTTAGCAGCAGCCCTATTCTTTTTCATCCGTCGCTCGTCCTCACAAACGGCACCTCAGATCAGTGAGATAGGAGATTCGACCAATACTGAGGATCTCATGAGCACTCCAAGAACCTACACCGTCAAATCCAACGACGGCCTGTGGACAATTGCACAAGAAGTATATGGAGATGGATACAAGTGGACTGAGATTGCCAAAGCAAACAATTTGGAGTCCCCATATACATTGACCGAAGGTCAAGAACTCTCAATCCCAGATGTTGATGCGTCGGCAAGTCCGAGTCCCAGTTCAACAACTCTTGCTGTGGCATCAAGTACACCAAGTCCAACAGCGTCGGCAACACCAACTGTGTCTCCGACTCCTAGTGCGACACCAACGCCTAGTGCTAGTCCGACTGCAACACCGTCTCCAAGTGTAAGTCCAAGTGCGTCACCAGCACCAAGTGCATCACCAACTACGACGTCCACTCCTGCTACGACGGATGGTGGAGAATACACTGTAACCAAAGGTGACTCATTGTGGAAGATTGCGGTAGCTCAATACAATGACGGCTACAAATGGGTAGAGATCTATAACGCAAATAAGACTACCATTGGTCAGAATCCAGGGATTATTGTTCCCGGACAAGTGTTAACAATCCCAGGAAAATAGAGAAAGATTACTAGAAGAATGAAAGTATAGGGGAGTTGCAACTAGCGACTCCCCTTTTATTTGGTAAAATCAAGTCAACCTGCGGGATTAGTACATCGGTAGTATGCATCCTTCCCAAGGATGAGAGGGGGGTTCGATTCCCCTATCC
>JAGOVC010000046.1 GCA_018060955.1 Candidatus Woesebacteria bacterium
CCGGGCTTAAAGAGATTGAGGGTTAGATCTTGACCTTTTTGGGTGGTTGCAATCTGTTTCACGATTCCGGATGTTAGATAGAAAACTTGAGGGGTAACGGTGTGCGAAGTGATGAGAATGTCATCGGTTTTAAGAGCAAAGGGGGTGAATTGCTCAAAAAAGCGATTTAAAGAAGGTGTCTGAGAGTTTTTAGCTACGGATTGATGTGCCATGAGAGGCGGGTTTTTAACCGAATACTACTCTGTGAGTTCTATCACGAAACTCTAGTAAAAAAAAGACTATCCTACAAACTTGAATCAATCTAAATTGATTCTTCGATACTCAAAGAATATAGTAAAAGCAACTTACACAAACTATAAAACTAGGAACACCTATGCAATGTGATTTACGTAAAGTAGCCATTATTGGTGGAGGTCATGTCGGAATAACCGCAGCATATGCTCTCCTGCTCACCCATACCGTGGATGAACTGATTCTAGTATCCCGATCTCTAGAAAAATTGGAAGGTGAAAAGTTGGATTTGGAGCACGGGTTATCTTTCTTGGAAGCTACCAAAGTTACTGCCACTACGGATTATGCTGCACTCCAGGATGCCGATGTCGTCATCATCACCTCTGGAGTTGCCCAAAAGCCAGGTCAATCCCGTCTCGATTTGGTGGAGGAGAACAAAGCAATCCTGGCAGATATGGCCCAGCAAATTCTCCCCTACGTTCAACGAAGTGTGGTGGTTGTGGTAAGCAATCCGGTCGATGTCCTGACCTTCCATTTAGCCAAAGCCTTAGGACTTCCAGAAGGTCGCGTGTTTGGTACTGGGACCATGTTAGATACGGCTCGATTCCGATTCCACTTAAGTGAATTCCTACATTTGAACCCGCGCAGTATTCATGCCTATATTCTGGGTGAACATGGAGAAAGTGCCTTTCCTGCATTAGACGCTGCCTCCGTCGGCGGACAACCATTAGCAGAGTTTCCGCACTATTCCAAAGACCAAGCGCTTCAAGCGTTTACACAGACCCGTGAAGCGGCTGCAAGCATCATCAAGGCAAAGGGAGCAACCTATTATGCGATTGGTGTCGTGATCAGCCAGCTCGTTCGTACGATCCTACTTGATCAGTGCTCGGTGTTACCCGTTTCGATTCCAATCGAAAACTACTACGGTGAGTCACAAGTAGCTGTCAGTGTCCCCTGCATTGTCGGACGCAATGGGGTCCAGCAGATTCTACGGGTAAATCTGTCCAGTGAAGAACAGGATCAGTTTAAAAAGTCGTGTGGAATTGTACGTTCTTTTATCTAAAAATTGCGATGCAACCGAAATCACTGAATTCTAAAGAAGACTGTTAGAATGTATACCTGTACAAGTACAGGAGGATATCTATGGAATATAAAGCCTTTTTTGAGACAGGTTATCCTGATGCGTTAGTGCAACATACCTTAGAAGCGCCGACTGCAAAAAGGTTGGAGGAACAACTTACCGATTTACTTGCTTCTTTGCAACTAGATAGAGTCACTACGGAAAATATTGTGATTTGGACTCCCAATAGAAAAGGCTCTTTAGTGGTAACTCGTGACGGCAGCGGGTTACTATATGGTGCTCTGACCAATATACTCATTCGACTCTAGTCATACCAAGAATTTACAGAAACTTCATATCACTAGCCAACGCGGATAAACCTGAGCGAAATCTTCAGAGCACTGTCCTTTTAGTGGAATTTTATCGTCCATTCTTACGCTCCTGATATAATAGATGATCTGAATACTGGATTCTCACACTCCTATACCCTTGGGTCTAAACCTAAATCTTTTAGTGGCAGACCGTTGCTAATCTCGGCCTTAAAGACAGGGCTCATTCTTTTCATGGTAATTTTGCCATTGCTAATCACTCGATTTGAGAGCCTCACGAGCTGGATTAGAAATTTGCAGTCTCCTACCCCCGTAACCGTGCATAAGAACTTTCCTATCACCTTGCCGACCTGTACCGCCAAGTCGGGCTCCATTGTGTTTTCATCCGATCGTAGTGGCAACTATGATTTGTATGTTCAGGAACTATCAACTGGAAAAATTGAGAATAAAACGGCGACAACGTTTGATGAGTTTAATCCGCAGGTATCTTCGGATGGAGCTAAACTTGTTTATTACGCAAATCGGTATGGGAACACCGACATTTTTTCGATGGTGATCGATTCGGGAGCAACCACACAGTTAACGGACGACCCTTCTAGTGACTATGATGCGACGTTTGCATTTCAGGATCCCGATACCGTGGTGTTTAAATCCAATCGAGACGACGGATTTGGAGATCTCTTCTCCATGTCAGTGACAGGTGAGTTGCAAACGAATTTGACAGTGGGACGAAAGACTTCCGAGGAATGGAAACCAGAGTTCATCTCCAAAAGTGTTTTGGTGTTTTCCTCACGTCTCAACCCATCTACTGGAAAGGATGTTTCTGATGAACTCTTTACTTTAGATCTGAATACCAACGTGTATACGCAATTAACTTCCAACAGCTTCTCCGATTGGTATCCTGCCTACGACGCTACGTCAAACACAATCGTATATGTGAGCAGAGGACCCAATAATGATCAAGCAATCTATCGGATGAACCCGGACGGGACAGGCAACAAACTCGTGATTGATCATCCTGGTGATGATGTTGATCCGAGTATCGGTGACAATGGAGATTTAATTTATCTGAACAACAAGTCCGGCGACTGGGATATGCGCATCATCGATACGCATGGTAATGAATGTATTGTTGAAAGTAATGAATCCGAGGAATTGTCTCCAGAATTTATTCCACAACATACTGTTACCAACTAGCGCTGTAATGTTTCTTGGAGTTTGGAAACCGCAGATAATGGTTCAAAATTCTCGCCAAAGGGTAACCCATCCCCGATTTCTAATTGTTGGTTTTTTCCAAGTCCCGAAGTTGAACTATATTTTTCTGCAATGCCCCACATACTAAAGGAGATACAATTGGGGACCTTCATACAGGCTGAGAGTGTTTGGGAATACTGATCTGCCTGCCTAGAGCTGTTGTGTCCATATGCATCCAACTCCGAGACGCGCACATAAAGCGTTTTATTGTATTTCTTCCCAAGTGCCACGACTCGCTCCATTTGTTTTTGCAGTGTTGCTTGGGAGATTTCATCGCCACGTTCATAGACATGCGCCTGAAAGCCGAGTCCATCGACGGGAACATTCTTTTTTAACAGATCTTCTAGAAGTGACAACATGCCGGTAAACCGGTCACTGTCTTCTTCCAAACCCCATTCATTGATAAAGAGCAGTGCTTGGGGATCACTTTCTTTGGCTGCACGTAGGGCTTTTTCAATATAGGAAGCACCCATGGCTTGATGCCAAATGTGATTTCGCAGTTTCAAGTTTCCATCCCAATAGTCTTCATCCAGTGGTTCATTGATGACATCCCAAGTTTTAATCTTGCCTTTATAGTGGGATACCAGCGCTTTGATGTGTGAGAGCATCATGGCTTCACGCTTCGCAGGTTCTGTTTGCTGCATCCAGGCAGGATTCGCTTCTCCAAAGACAAGGGTATGCCCATGGACTGAGATGCCCGCGCGACGCGCCAGTTCGACAATGGCATCGGCTTCGCCAAATGCATAGGTAGTTGGGGATGGGTGAACAAACTGTGCTTTGAGGGCATTTTCAGTGGTCCATACCCCATACCATCCTTCTGTTGCCAGTTCATAGTAGCGTGGATCTGAGACTAACGGTCCTAAGGCTACTGCTGCGCCGATTTTTAGCGTGGAGGACTTTTTGCTCGCGAGTGTCTGCCAGGCGTTTGTGACTGCGATGGATTTCTTTAATGAATCCAAGGTGTTAACGATCGTCGCGGTTCCTCCGTTTAGAGGAGTGACAGAGAACTGCGTAACCCGCAACTGCCCACCGGAAGTTGGCGTATCGATTCCCAACCAGAGTTTCCCGCTGGAAAGCAAGTTTCGAGTAGGGACAGATCCGATGGTTTTTCCGTTGACACTAGTCGTTACGGTTTGGGAAGTGATGTCGATGGTCACCGCGGAATTGGCACTTTTTTCAAGAGGAAATGAAGCGAGAATAGCTTTGTTACTTCGACCATCATACGAACGCAGCCGGAGCGTAGCAGCATCCAGCTCCAAGACCATTGCTGGTTCATAGAAAATAAATTCATCATAGATTCGTGGCGGACGTGCGTAGACAAAAATGCGACTAATAGCGCTAGATGACTGTATTTGCAGTGACAAACGGACATCACCAGAATGGGACACATGCGGTCCCGCAAGAGCGATGGCCGGATTTTCAACTCCGGCAGATCCATCCTGCTCTACGATGGAACGAGCCGTATGGTTGACGACGAGTGCCGTTCCCTCACGTGTCGCTCCCGGCAGTGAACTCCAATCGCGTGAGGCTAAGAGATCCGTTGCGGACTGTTGGACCGGAATGGCAGTTGGACTTGGAGTGGGAGTTAGACTAGGAGTCGCAGTTGGAGTTGGACTGACTGTTGCCGCGATGGCGCTGATGCTTGCCGTTGTACCCTCATCGGATGCCAATGGGGTTTGAGCAGGCAATCGTTTCACTCCAAGCAATGACAGACAGATCATCGAAATGGAAACAAGATGATGACGTACAGAATCGAAGAGTGGAACAACGGAATGACTAAGTGATAGATCCATAGACGTGCTTTGGATTCATCATCCTATCACGAATTGGGATCGATGCCTACGTAAGTTTCGCTCTAGCTTCTTTCATGATCGTTCCCCAAAAGATAAGTTGATCAATAATCTCATTGGCTGACTTTACGTGACGCTCATTAAACTGATACTTACCTTCTGCATCCACATTTTCCCAGTAGTTGGGGAGGAGAATCTGTTCCCGCAGATCATACATGCGGATTTCAGCTGCAATTTGACGCAAATGTTCAACAGCGCGCGATCCACCTGCTAAGGATCCATAGGAAAGGAAACTCACGGGTTTGTAATGCCATTCTGAAAACAGATAATCAATCGCATTTTTTAGGGCTGCAGATGTCGAATGATTGTATTCTGGGGTAACGAAGATGAACGCATCCGCACTATCTACGAGTGCAGACCACTTTTTAGTATGTTCTTTACTGTATTGGTGCATGGATGCAGGAACTGGCTCGTCTAACAAGGGTAAGTTAATCTTGGCAAGATCCAAGAGCTCCACTTGGAGATCGGTGCGCTCTTTGGCAAGGTTATAAATCCAGTTTGCGGGTTGATCATTGAAGCGTCCAGGACGAACGGAACCGGTAAGAATTTTTAAGGTGATCATAAATCTCTTTCTTTTTAAGTAGTGAGCCATTAGAATAGACACCTACTGCGTATAGTACAAGTACACACTAAAAAAATAGGTACTATGCATAAAGTATGTATGAATTCGCCTTCAAGCTGTCACGTTGATACCACACTTCAAGTCATTGGTGGGAAATGGAAACCCATTATCTTGTGGCACCTTACCCAACAAACGTTGCGGTTTAGCGAACTTGAAAAACGCATCAATGGAATCACCCAGAAAATGCTCACCCAGCAACTGCGAGAGATGGAAGCCGATCGCTTAATCACCCGCACCGTGTATCCGCAAGTTCCACCGAAAGTAGAATATTCGCTCACGGACCATGGAAAATCGTTGCAGTCCGTTTTACAGGCATTAAGTGCATGGGGATCAGCCCATGAACACTAAGTTCTTTATCGTCTACATGCTCGAATGCGGAGACCACACTTTCTATATTGGTTCCACCAGTGATGTCACCAAGCGATTGCATCAGCACAATCACACGACTGCAGGGGCAAAATATACCCGCGCACGACGTCCCGTCCGAGTTGTCTATCAAGAACAGTGTGCTACGTATGCCCTAGCCCGAAGTAGAGAAGCGGCGCTAAAGCGCCTTACACGTGCACAAAAAACCCTCCTCTGCATCCCACAGAACGTAAATTCAAAGTGATTTGACCATAGAGGTCCATTGCAGTTCTTGGAATTGATCGATAGAATGCTACAACAGCTCGTATCTATGTCGCATTCATCCCGAATATCCAAGCTAAAAGCTTCCAGTACAAAATCCAAAGAGAAACTCTCAACACAGTTCCCGCATGCGGTCAGCAAGCTAGAACAACTAGGATTAGATTTAAAAGATCTGCGACGTCATTCTAGCCGCGTACTGTCAGCAGCCGCAATCGCTTCCGGAGTGTTGATGACATCACCACTCATTAAGGAATTAACAGTACCAACGCACCAACACATGGAGTTGTCTACCGAGCAAAAAACTCAGCAACTCAAGATGGGGCTGGCTTCCTTGTTACCACCAACTGTCGGTCCATTGTCAACGCAGACGGAACAAAAAATCTCTACGTTACTCAAATCGACGATTGGAGTTTCTGCGGTTGCAAGCATGGATGGCAATAAGCTCAATACTTCGTATGGGGTGATTGGGGGCGAACAGCATATGCCGCGCTATCCGGGTGATACATTAGCAAACCATGATGCATTACAGGTCAAAGGGATTACTGCCCATCGTGGAGCATTTGGATACTTTGCTAATTCTGCTTCGCAGTTATCCCAAGATGAGATCGATCAGGAAAAATACTACGTTGCAGTGCAAACCTTGTATCTTCCCAACTGGAACAAAGAACACAAGACACTTAAAGAGTGGTATAAATTTCGTAAAGTCCTAGTGGTCAATCCGACGACTGGTAAGTCGGTGGTAGCGGTCATTGGCGATGCAGGCCCGGCTGCATGGACGAAAAAGCATTTTGGTGGATCACCAGAAATTATGGATTATCTGCGTCCGTGGGAACAGCAGAATAAAGGGAAAGTCCTCCTCTTTTTTATTGATGACGCTCATCAACAGATCGCGCTGGGACCAGTTGAAGGATCCGCAACCCAATTTATTGCAAAAAAATAATATGGCAACCGTCTTTTACGATCATTTGATTCCTTGGGAAAAAGTTGAACAGTTCCTCTTGGAGGTACAACCAACTCCTGAGGAAAAGTGGGAATTAGTTGAAATCATTGAAGAGACTGTACATACGGAAGTTTTGACCATCGTTCTTTCCCACATTCCAACGACAACGCACGAAGAGTTTCTCGAACGATTCCATACGGCTCCGCATGCTGAGGAGCATTTAGTCTTTATCAAAACCCACAGTGGGGTTTCTTTAGAGGAGATTCTTCCTGCACGAATGCATCAATTCATTGATGAGATTTTAGCTGAGATTGGCAAAGATACATAAGGGTCATAGATGAGAAATACAGAAAGCGATACCCAGAATTCGGAATCTGTTAACAGATCATTAAAACCTACAAACGCGAGGGGATATTTGCGTTGGTTACTTCAACCGATCGTTTACGCTGTGACTTCTCCGTTTACTGAACGGCGGATAGCAAACAAGGCTAAGCGTGCAATTGAAGAATACGAACGAACTGTAGGTAACCGACCACGAGAATAAGGAGAAACTATGGGAATACTACATGGATTACTGGGAAATGCATCGGAAGTGGATATCGACCAAGTCGAAAAGGAGTTACTTCCACTGCTCGCTCCAGCTGAAGATGTTGAAAAAGCATTTCGGCTAATCCGCGATTTATTTATTTTTACCAATAAGCGGCTAATTCTGATCGATAAACAAGGTATCTCAGGGAAGAAAACAGAATATCACTCCATTCCGTATCGCAACATTGCCCACTTCTCTGTCGAATCTGCAGGACATTTTGACTTGGACTCGGAACTCAAAATTTGGGTAAAAGGGATGAATGGTCCCATCACTAAAACATTTCGCAACAGTTCCAACATTGTGGCTATTCAACAAAGCATCGCAACCTACATCTTCACAGTGGAAGCGTAGATTGCGTATTCACGATGTCATCTGCGCTTGCCCACCCACGTTGGGCATTATAGATTCCGTACTTCATACTATCC
>JAGOVC010000006.1 GCA_018060955.1 Candidatus Woesebacteria bacterium
CCTTTGGGATTGGGTAACGGGAATGTATATATTGCACGGCATACTCTGTAGTACCTGTCCTTGGATCCACTCCAAGACTGATGATTTCACCTTTCATAGACTCCTTTGTCTAGGCTACTGGTAGTGCCCGGAAGAGGACTTGAACCTCCATGGATTGCTCCACACGCTCCTGAAGCGTGCGCGTCTGCCAATTTCGCCATCCGGGCAAGGATCCTATTGTATCAAGAACTCTTGGTTTCTGGCTACAGAATCGAAAGTGAATAAAGATAAACAAGAAATGATGAGTTATTCAACAATCACATGCTGAATTCCTCCGTCTGGCAATAACTCCACTCCAAGAATTAAATTACCATTTGCATCATATTGCAGACTAAAAGCTCTTGGGTTTTCTGAGGTACCAGCACCGTAGGTGATGACCGAAACTGCCTGCTCTAGCCGGACTATCCTGTATAGCTGTGTGCGATTTCCCTGTTCCCACTGAACGATTACCTGAATTTCATTTGATCCTTCTACTTCTTGCGACTGTACCCAAAGTGACGAGAGCTGTGACTCCGTATTTGGACGTATCACTAGTTCTTCTCGTTCCGTTTGAGTGACAGCTGAGCATCCTGGAAGGAGAGCAAATGCGGTAAGCCCAAGCCCACCAAGGAATATTCGCTGTGGGTAATGGTGATTATTTGGATGTTCAATTGACATATTTTGAATTAATAGTAATAGCTGAAAACTATTCTACACTTGCGTTGGTATTTTTCCCAGTATCTGACTGGACAAGCAATTCTTATGTTACAATTACACACGTTTGCGGTAGTAGCTCAGTTGGTAGAGCGTCTCCTTGCCAAGGAGAAGGTCGCGAGTCCGAGTCTCGTCTACCGCTCCATACGAGAATGATTTCGTTGTGGTCCAAAATCTCCTCTTAAAATCAAGTATTCCCCGAGTTCGAGCCCAATTTTTTAACAAAATTCTTTTTGCCTGGAAGTTTTGAATACTGGTGACGAGAGTCGGACCTGGGTAATGTGGGTTACTTATCTATTACAACTACTTCTTCATTTCCAATTAGCTTTAAGTCACATAAACTTTTCGATTTATAATCAGCAGCTTCTTGAGCTTGATCGGGCTCGTAATGTGGCCATATTTCAAAATCTACAATTCCTAGGCCTGATAAATCAGTCAATCCTAGCTCGTCTACGTCACCGCAGCCTGTTCTAGCAGTTTCAATTGAAGGACTTAAAACAATCGCACCCGCACTAAAACCTGCCAATACAACACCGTTTTTTTTCCAAAACTCAACGACAGCTTTATCTAATCCTGACTTTTTCAAATGATTCAAAAGTTTGAAGGTGTTGCCTCCCGTGATTACTAAAATATCAGCTGATTTCAATTTTTCGACCTCAATTTCAGCCTCGTTACCTCTTTTTGAATTATCTATTGTTACCAATTTTGCATGATATTTCTTAGTATATTCATCCCAAGTGGGAGCGAATTGAGCGTTCAATTCAACAGCGTCACCCTCTGAAGGCATATAGGCAAAAACTCTATTCTTTAAAAATTCAGGAAATAACACAGCATCAAGTTTTTCCCAGACTATTGGAGATGGCTGAGAAAATAAAATTAATCTTTTTGACATAGGCTAATTATATGTTAAAAGTTCTAACACTCAAAATTTGTGTTCGGTCTCTGCGGCTAAGTTGGATCATGATTGTGCCATCAGCTCCCTAAAAAAGGTACTTTCACCGCAGAGATCATTCGGTACGCAAATTTTAATATATCTGACTTAGTGATGCCTTCTGTTTAGTGGATTTGTCCAAAGACTTCCTGAAATAAACAGTAATTGACAGTCTTGAGGTAGTTTTCAAATTCTGAAAGCTGTACAATCAGTTCAGGAGTGATGTAATTGCGGAGAGTTATTTTCACCGCTGTTGCAAATGACATATCAGAATGTTCGAGTAGATATGTTTTGATATAGACATCAAGATCAAATAGGTCCGAGCTGATTACGCTCCCCAGCTCCAAACACACTTCGTTATTTATGGGTTTATTCTGTTAATGAATCGATAAATCTTAGCAATAATTGGCCTTTGTAGTGAGCAGGTGATTTTGCTGGAAACCGCTCATTTATCTTCCTCTCCAATTCATCATGCATAAATTCATAGCCTTTGACAACGTTTCTGTAATAGGTTTCATCCTTGAGTGTATGTGTCGTAGACCATTGGAAATTGGGTTTTGCAAGAGAATTAAAGTAGGTTCCAATATCTTCTCTATCTTGTAAGCTAGACTTGGCAACACTTCCTTTATCTGCATTCATCTCGACCGAGGTGAGAATAGCATCGGTAAGTGCATTTATCATTTCTTGTCTAGTTTTCCAGCCCATCGGAAATATTAAGACTTTCTCACCAGTTGATCCAATACCTGTTTTTCCCTGGAAATCATTAAGTAGATAGAGCATGAATGTTTCACAAGCTCGTAAGGTATTGGAATCTAAGTGGAGTGCATAATCAATTTGTCGGTATTCTTTTGAAACACGTTTAGTCCTTTCCTCCTTTTTACTTTTTCCCTTGATTCGTCGAACTGTATAAAACGCCGCGGTTCCTAGACCTAAACCCATCGCAGCAAGGATTACTTTGGGATCAAGTTCTAGTTCAAGTTCACTGAACTGGTCTGTAGAAACTTGTCCTGTTCCCACATTTCTGGCATCGTTAAAGACTGCTTGACTAAAAGCATCAATGTTTCCAGGGGTGCCATCAAAATCAATCCAAGCTTGACCTGTCCATATTTGAGCCCATCCATGTCCTTCTTGACTGCTTAGTGTATTCAACTGTTGATCAAAGAGTCCATTTGCATAGCCATATGCCATTCGAGCTGGAACTCCAACAGCCCGAAGGATGGCAACGAAAGCTGTATTTGATACATCACAATCGCCTGCCCCGGCGCGAAGAACTCCTCGCACAAAACCTCCGGGTTGATTTGCGGCCTCAAGATATACTGCATTGTATCGGGGGTCAAGGGAATAGCGAAGATTCGACGTTATGTAAGTACGCACCCTCTCGGCCTTTTCGACATTACTTATTCCTGATGCGCGCAGTTGCACAATGAGATCCTGAAGATTTGCGGGTAGCAAACTGATTTCTCCTAACAACTGATCGCTATTTAGGTGCTCAGGGAGTGGTTGAGTGGTATCGAGTTGCTGCGTTGGAACTAACCCGATCCGGATGCGTTCGGTAATCGCTCCTGTGGGTGAAATCACACGAAATGTACCATCTTGATAACGGCGAATGTCCAAGGTAGCTCCGGAAAAGGTGGAAGCATGATTGATTGTATAGCCAGGTGGTACAGGTGCTTTAAAGATTTCTCCTTGAGCAGATGCTCTAGAAACTAATGCTGTTTGACCAGGGATAAATGCAGTATTGGAAAGCATTTCAAAACTGTGATCGATACCGCTTCTCCAAGTAGATCGCGAACTAAAAACCTCGGTGGTTGCATCTTTAAAATATCCAGCTGGAATTGGTCCTTCTATACTCCAAACCTCTACAAATGTTTCAAATTCTCCGTTGAGGGGAGGATATTCATCATGTGACTGAATAATTGATTCAATCTGTTGTTGCGGTTCCTGTTCAGGTTGACGTGTGGGAGTAATTGTTTCGCGGGGAGTGGGCGTGGTGGAAACCACGGGAGGTGGGAGCAGCACTTTCTGAACATCCTCTAATCGACTCATCTGCGATGCAGCAGCAGTAAGTGCAACAATAGAAAAAATCAAGGCCACGTTGCGGACCTGCTTTCGGTAAAGATTTTTATTTTCCTCTCCATCAATTTGACTTTCTACATGTTCAATTTCTTTGTAATATTCACTTTTGGCAATATTTAAAGCACCTAGTTTCGACTCTATTTCCATTTTGATATGAGTTGGTATCGATGCATACCGTATAGACAGCGTAGCTAAAGATGCGAGTGCCGACGGAACTATCATTTCGAGACTTAGACCATCCGCAGAACGTAAATTGTCAAAGAACTCCAATAGGAATAGGAAAACGGTGATGATACTAGCAAAAATAACTACAGATTCGTTGAAGCTTTCCAGTACCTTTATTAATGTAGGTACATGAACCTTTTCGAGCAAGACAGTCATTATTGCTTGACGTCGTTTCATTTCATTCTGTAAATTTGGACTATCCATGGATTCAACTTCATTGTCTATCTTTAATCCTTGCATTGCTGACTTCATTCCATGTAGTTGGACGGGAAAACTGTAACGAGTAAAGACATCTTCTTCGATTGTTGCGGGCGGAGTCTGTAATACTGCAGGTGGAGTATATGCTTCTAATGCTGGCGCAAGGATCGTATGTAAAATACGCGTCAAGTCCTTGTGTTCCATGGTCCGTAATGAATGAGCTTCAGCCGCTGTATAGATTAGTAGTGCGGCTTGTTCAAGAGCAGAAATATCAGACGCGCCAAAGAATTTCCTTACTTGTTCCCAACGTTTCTGTCCAACAACTTTTTGATATCCGTTTAAAAATTCTTGCCAATTTACGTCAAAGTGCTTTTTCCCCAATGTAAACTTTTGAAGAAGTATGATAAGAATCTTGAACTCTTCTGAGGAAACTATTGCTGCAAATGGCTCACTTCCATCCTTTTTACCTCGGTATAATTGGGTGATTCGACGCCATTCATTACTAGTTTGCTTATTTTTCTGAGCGAGTAAACCTTGTCGTTGACTTTGATTCTGAATCTCATTTCTACTTGCTATGTCGGCATCTGTTAATGCCGCATAATTCATTTCTTGTATACGCGCTTCTTCCGCAGCCTTGCCTTCTACATCGCCGTCTTTTGCACTTAACTTGATGACATGTTTTGAAGCGCTCTCTTGAAAAGTTTGAACAAAAATCTGATTTGGACTAAATCCCATTCCCGGTAGTGTGGGAACAAATTGCCCTGATTGTTCTAAATGTCCATATGCATTTTCAGCCAAAGCAAGACTAATTTTATTAACTTCTGCGTACGTTCGTTCATTTGGAAGTAACTTGTCAGGCCAAAAACGGCGTAATGCATTTAGGCGTAATAGTTGGCTATTTACTTCAATTTCCGCTAATTCGGCGACATACTCAGGCAGTTCTATTTGTTTTTCGTCGATCAGCTTTCGAACGTGTGGTACAACATGACTCATTGTATAGACATAATAGGGATGCTTTTTATCGAAATAACCGACTAGCCGCATTAATGTCAATAAACTTACATCATTGAGTTTATTGTGAACGAGATCTAAATTTGGTCGTAAATCTCTAAACTGTTGATCGAGATACCAAACGGTAAAGTAGTTTGCAACGCCTGGATGCATTATCCTTGCATGGGTAGTGTCATCATAGTAAAAGTCGTCACGAAGACTATTGGCATGAAGTTGCACTGCATACACCTCCCAAAAATGTTCTTTTTCTGGAGGACTCATACTTTCAACTGCCAACTCTGTCAGTTCACGATTTTCATCACTAAAAAAGCAAAAGAAAAATGCAGCGTTTTCCCCCATTAAGGTGGTTGTAAAAGATCGTGCAAACACTTCTTTTTTTAGAAATGTTGCATCATCATTCTTCGTACCGCATTTGTTAAAAGTTGTCACAATCCACTGAATTCTTTCTTGTGGACTTAATGACTGAAGGTAGTCATGGAGTGCTCGATTAGCATTACGTTGCGTTTCTTGAATTCTCTCAAAGGGATTAATGGGGGTTTGTGGTGAAGGTCCGTTCTCTGTATTTCTGCGATTTTCAGATGACATAGTTCTTCCTAACAAGACTTCTAAACTATCTTACATTACCTTAAACTTGTGTGTAATGACCAGGTATCAAGTCGAAACTCATTACTGGCTATGTTGATGTCCATTGGCAATTCAAGACTTAAAGTTAACAGAAAGATAGATCTTGAAGACATTTGTCGTATAATTTCGGGATGTCTGAACATAAAATATCTATAGCTGGAGCGATAGAAAATAGTGGAAGGTCTCCCAGTTATATTGGAAATGGATTGCTATTAGTAGAAAAACGCAACACAGGACTTCTAGCACTTCCTGCAGGCCATTTGGAATTGGAATTGCCAATTAGTGGCATCATTCGAGAAATTGAGGAAGAGACTGGTCTAAGAAGAGCCCAATACACTCTAAATCCCCATCCTTTCACCTACGCAAAAGTATCCCCAACTAAAGTATCTTTAGGATTGTTATATACTGGAAAAACTATTCATCCGATCGAAAATCAGGGGTATGTAGTAGATTCTGAGGAAATTTCCAGGGTCCGACCGTACTCGGTTGATGAACTACTTCAATTACTTGCACATCCTGAAGCGTTATATAAACCAGAGTTTAATCAGTTTTTTATTGCCCAAATACTGCTTTGGTGGATCCAACTAAAGTACGCGTTTGAATCACATTCATTTCAAAAAAGTTTGGCACTCGACTATGGTATCACCGAGGCACAAATGTTGGACTTTGCTCAAGAGAGAGAATAGTCCTTACTCCAACAGTATTTTTTTGAGGTTAGACTTCCCCTTCTGAGACAAGTGGTGTTGCACTTGGGCTTGGTTGTAGGGGTTCACTTGTTGGATCTTGTGTTGGCAGCGGAGAAGATGTCGGTTGTGTAGTCGGTAGCGCTGGGGAGACTACGGGACTTTCTCCAACACTTTGCTTTCCAGTCGGAGCAAACATTGCTGTCCACCCAAACAGAATATCAAAGGGAGCGGGTTTTTTGAGTCGAATAGTGAACCCACTTGGGTTTCTCCGAGTGATGAGGAATCCTAGATCTTCAGATAAGAGTAAGTTCTCTGAGGATTCATCGGAATCAGGTGCACTGATCAACGATGCTTGCACGATTGGTGCAGCTGAGTAAGTCTTTGAAAACTGTACTACGACTTGTGAGGCTCCGGAACGTATCATTGCGGTGCCTGCAGAGTCAGAGGCAGAAAGTGGAGCAGTAAGATAGGTTACATCTCCAGTAAAATTCGCAGTCCCATTAAATAGTGTTGTTCCAAGGAATGTCGCATTTCCAATGACTTCTAAGCCTTTCCCTATTTTTAGGAAATCCAAAATTGTTAATGAATTAAGGGTTTTTATTTCCGAGTCGGAGAATACCTGTGTGGCGCTATTCGTGGCTGTGTATTGTGCCGCTAACAGCGACGACAACGTATCCAGTCGATTGGTAAAGATCTCCATCCCTTCTATGCGATCGGCTCGAATGGTTTTTGCAACGAGGAGGTCTGTAATCACCTGTGGACTAATGATGTCGGAATAGGCTACTACACGGTCTGCGCTGACTGCTGAATTGATCGATTGATCAGTGGATGCTTTTTGTGAACGAAGGTACGAAAGAATATCCCATTGCAGTGATGATAAAGACGACTTTGAGTAACTACCCACTTCAAAATCGTTTCCTGCCAATCCCGATTCCTGGGAGTTTAGAACTAGCGGATCATCGGAATGAATTTCATGCAGGATCACGTCTAAAGGAGTTCCTAAGTAATCACTTAAGTTCACAAAAACTTCAATGACTCCACAGGTCTCTCCTGGAAGTGCATCACTAATGGGGCACGGGGCTGTGTTGGCTGGAGTGAAGTCTTCCAGTGCCGTTCCTAAGACTCTTCCAGCTTTAGTTGCACGCATTGCATACCCAGGAACATCGGAGGCGGTGATTCGATCACCCGCTTTGATTGGTCCACTTTGACTGATGACTTTTACAGGTACTCGTCCTACGAGTGCCACCGCATATGACTGCTCTTCTTTCGGACCTAACACCAATCCTGGAGCGGTCGCTACAATTCCTAATACATCGGGTTGGTAGGCACGTTCAGCTTTTGCTACCGCACCAACTTTGCTTTGATCCAAACGCACTACTGTTCCTGGATCTAGTTCACTTTCGGAGGTATAGTACTCCGCCAAGTCGGCTCCTCCAGTGAATCCAACCTCCAGAGCTGAACTACCTGTTAAAGCGATACCATCGTTAATGATTTCCGAACGAATGTTAAACAACTGATTTGCAAGATAATCTAATCCCTGTCCTAAACGAACATCACGGGTTTCAAGGTACATGTGCGTTTCAGTCCCAATAATCATCGCTCTACCGGAAAGATCGATCGTATGAATGTTATCGCTATTCGTCCCGCTCCAAACATTTCCCGCATCATCATCTTGTTCTGCCTGTGTATGGAAGACATCCGCAATAATGTTTGGACCAGCTTGATGGTTATAACAGGTGACACCACCCCCGTCAGCCGAATCATTTGTTCCCACACACATTTGACGTGCTTCCCCCAATGGTGCCTCAGAGGTGATTCCGATTGCATATACTGTGTTGCTTGCGCCGTATAACGCTTCCGGATCAATCTCAAAATCTGTCGTCGTATCGGGTCCGGGAGAAAAAGCTGGGGTTACTGTAAGAGTGGTTGTGGTATTTGAAACCACACGACGTGTTTGTCCCACGCCGGTGCCCTCGGTCAGTGTAACTATCATTCCAGAAAACTCATTAGGAATCCATGCTTCTCCAGAATCACCAATTGTCGTAGAGCTGACAGTAGTTGCATCGGCAACGGTTATCACCCGTTTACCGACTGTTGGACGTGCGTCATTATATAATCGACGAGCTTGAGCTGCTGACATCTGGGCAATTGTGGTGGTGGAGTTGCTATACGTAATATCATCAAGCTGTCCATCCCAATAATTAACTACGTTTGCAGCCGCACAGTTTGCCCCTGCTCCGATTCCACAGGCTCCACCGAAAGTCACAATCTGACTACCATCCACTGTTGTCGTTAATCCAGTTGCTGTACTTAAGTTCAACGGGTTGCCATCAATGTAGACATCCATGTCGTTGGCATTTGTACGTGACAGAATTAGTTGATGCCATAGGTTGTCGTTATAGGTAAGTGTGGAGGTAGCGGTGATATCGTAGGATGACCCACGTGTCCAGGTAGCATCATCATCGATCGCTGCCACAATCGTTCCCGTACCTGTCATGTAGGCGGTCACACATCCGATTGCCTGTGCAAATGCAGCTGTGACACATTTTTCAAAGATGGTATCGACACCTGAGAGAGAGGTCGAGTGCTTGAACCACAATGAAAGTGTGAATCCCGTCGTCGTCATGTTGAAACTTGCATCTAGATCACACGTTGCATTTTTATCTGCATCGGAACACAAGTACTGCGAACTGCCATTGAGTGAAATCGCTTTACCACGTACTCCTGAAACACCCAGTGTTGGTGATCCGATTATACTCACGTCTGTATCGTTAAAGCTGACATCCTGAGCAAGCGTTCCCGACGTTTCATCTAACATTAAAGCCATATCGATGGATGCGGGCATTAACATCGTTTGACGCGTAGTGTTGTAGAACTTGGACCAGCCATTGGTAAGTGTGGAATGATCATGGATTTCCGTTAGACCAAGACTATGCCCCACATAAATGATGTCTGAATTTTCTTCAGCCAATGATCCACGCTCAATGACTTCTAATGCATCCGGTGCTCCGGCAATGATATTTGGAATACTGGTCCATAACGCTGGACCAACAGATTCATCCCATCTGCCATCATATCCACCATTGATTTCACTAGCTTTATCCGAATCGAAGTTGTTCCAGCGTTCAAGTTGATCCGTAGAAGTATTCAACGCATACATCCTGCCTCTACGAGTCAAATGAACAGCGGTATAGTCATCTGCGGTATTATCGGAATATTGGACTAATTTTTGGGCTGCTAAGTTAATAACAGTCAAGCCAGAATCTGTTGCTAGTGCAATGAAAGTATTTCCACCTCCAGGGCTTAAATTTGTGGCAGCACCAATCGTGATTGCTGTTGTACTTCCAGTAATCACTGCAGCAGAGACGTCATTGATCTTTTCCCATTCTGCAGCAGTTCCGGAAACGGATAAATCCAATGCTGTAGTTGCATCACTTGCGTAGGTAACCGCAGAATTCCGATGGCTAATTCCGACATCTGCACCCGCACGATCAGTGCCATCAATGTTCCACATGCGATCATTTACAAAGTCGATAACGTACAGACCACCAGGTGCCGAACCATTGGTACCAACATAGATGACTCCATTCACAGCTGTTACAGAAGAAGGATCATTATTCGTATCGACACCCAAGGCGTAACCTGAAGCGTTTTGACTAAACTTCATCCACATGTCATTAGTGGAGGCATCGAAAATATATAACGCATCCGTTGTGACTACCAGGATCGCTTTTCGGGGGAAATTTGTGGTGTAACAGCGGTCATCGGTTGCGACAACACATGGGTCAGATGGGCCATCGTCTAAGGTTTCGGTGTACCAGGAAAGTTTGTCCGTTGTTGCCCAGTCAATCCAGCGTCCACCGTCACTATCTGCTGTGGTGTCGTAGACATAAATATCTTTGATATTGGATAGGAGTGAAATTTGTGACAGTCCGGCTGAGATTACGTCACCATAAATTGCCGCGTTACCGCGGTTGGTTCCGGATCCCACTTGGAGTATACGTTCTGTTGATCCGGTCACCGAGCTTGTCCCAATTCCGACTCGTCCATTCCCATCGACGATAAAGGGCGTGGTATCCCCAGATTGATCGTTGATTTTCAAAGCTAGGTTATTTGTTCCCGTTGCATAGTGATCAATCAGAAGACTTGTGTTTGCATTATCAGTTCCAGTATTTGCCACCTTTAATACCGTCCCTAAATTGATGAAGTTTGACCCTGTGAGTGCGAATTCAGCAAGGACTCCACCATTAAATGCAGTAGATGAAGAATTGACTGTCAATCCCTTCCCGCTAGTTAATCCGTTTGCAGTCAAAGCTAATCCCGTTTCAGTATCGATGGAATTTGCGGTGACATTGACTGCATTTGCTGCATTCGAAAGTTGGACAAAATCTGCAACGGTCATCGCTGCAGTTGTGTTGTTTTGATTAAATTGCACGACAAATGAACTGTCGCTTCCGGAAGATGTGGGATTGGTGATGATTACAGAATCATCGGTGGACGATAGTGTGATGGTTGCGTTGGATCCATCCGCATCGCCATCATAGGCTTGTTGCAATGTTCCTCCTCCTCCACCTCCACTATCCGTTCCACAGCTGAGCACTCCGTTGATATCTGTATCAATGGTGTCACAACTGGCTAAGTTACTAATGGCAAACGTGGTGCCAGCATCGGTGGTAAAAACAATATCGCCTGTTCCGTCGGCGGTAAAAGTGAGGTTTTCGTTTGTAGCGGTCGTTATGTCAGTGGTCGCTCCTGAAAATGTCAGACCTGTAGAACCAATGGACTTATTTGTGAGTACTTCTACGCCTGCAAGAGTGGATAGTGTGCCTGTGGTCGGAAGAGTCACGTTTGTTGATCCTGTAGTTGTAAACGTAGTTGCATTTGCTCCGGAGAATGTGATCGTAGTGCTATTGGGAATTGTCAGTGTTCCAGTTGTATCCGTTACCGTAAGTCCGGCAACCTTTAACGCATTCATCGCTTGGGGAACTGCAGAAAACCGAACACGGGGGGCCATTTCCCCATCACCGTTGAAGTTTATGCCCAAATAGATATTATCCGTATTAAAATCGACGGATCCTGGCAGTGAGGTGGTATCTCCAAGGTAGGTTTGAAAAATTCCATTGGTAACAGTAAGGGATTTCGTTTCCGTCCAAATGTGGGTACCTGCGGTATCCACATCATAGAGACGGAAAGTAAAACTGTAGCTGCCATCGGCAATATTAGTTCCCGTCGTTTTCGTCACCACTTTTCCTTGAAAATTTATTTGCTTAAACGTACCAGTTGCAGCTATAGCTGCACTGGCTGAAAACCAGAGGAAAAAGGATAAAAAGATAGTAAAAACCAAGGGTCGCAAAACTCCCATGCTTTCATCGTAACAATGTCTGCTACGGGATGCAATGGTAGGGTAAGAATTTGTTTAATGTTGAGAAAGACGAAGTGTCCACAGATGCTGGGCAATCTGTACGGTTGCGATCTCTTGTGGTGTGGTTGCAGTCACATCTTTTTGAACACTTTTATACAGTAAGTTCTCTGGCTGCAAAGATTGTCCATCGTAAATTTCAATACAATAGCGCTTCTTTTCCTCTGCAGTAAACAGAGAGTCAAACAGCTCATTCACCCGAAATGCCAAATTGACAGTACCGGTAAATGTCGCACGGCGAAGTGTGGGAGTTTCCACAGATGCCCCTGGAATATAAAGAGGCAGAATCAAGTAGAAACTGGGAGTGTTTGTCGTCACCGCACGAACCACACCAGAAAGTCTTGGAGTGTTGGTATCGCGTGCCTGTTCGAGAATTTTTGCTCGTTCCGGCTCTGAAGAGAAATCAAACCCCATCCCTTTTGCAGTAGTCTCATTTAACGGTTCCACATACGTGATCACAACATACTCAGATTTTTGTTCATCTGGATAGATGGTAAAGCTGGGATACCCATTTTCCTGTAGAGTCCTGTCTCCACGAACCTCGGTGATGAATTCTTGTCGATCTGTCTCTTTGACTCGTTTCATATATGCCACTGTTGATACGCCTGGATATCGACGTGAAAGGTCAAGAGAAGTAACAAACTGTTTCCATTCCCGTCGGCTGACAGACTCATTAGCACTAAACATGGCTCTAGCTGCATAGAGGAGATTAATGTTGGTGTTCATCCGTTCTTCAATACGTGAGGTGAGCTGTCCTGCTGTTTTAATGAATTCCTCTCGTTCTACTCCTTGATCGGAGTAGGCAAGTTGTTTAAATCCCCAAGTTGCAATTAAAAAGACCAAGACGGCAGCAAGGGTGATGAAGCCGCGAGTGATAAAAATGGATGTGTTGGATTGTTTTACGATCGGCATATCGGCTATGATAAATCTGTTATGACACGTCAGGGTGTTTCTTTTCTATTTCTTACATTCATCATATCCTTTTTTATTCCTTTTTCTACTAGTCATGCCTTTGACGATCAAGGTGAGATCCAAATAAACGGCAGTGTAGGGGTAACTAGCTCTGATATGCAACTTGAAATTGCCAGCTCAACATCCTCTCAGGTGGGAGCAGACGAAGAAATAACATACACCATCACCTATGGTTCAACCTCATCACTCTCATTTCCCGTTACACTTGTTGCTTCCTGGGAACAAGGTCAAATCGAAGGGACATCTTCCCCGAGTGTGGAGCTTCTGGATTATATGGAAGGTAGTGCAACCGTAGGATATGGTTCCACATCCCCTGTGATCGATGTCGTTGCAAAGAAAATCACTTGGTCTATAACGTCTTTCCCTGCAGCCACCACCAATCAAACAGTCACTTTTGTATTGAAAACCTCCTCTGACTATCGTGGAAGCAAAACGGTGAGTACAAACGTTGTAGCGATGATGACGAGTCCATCTGGAGTTCCCGATAGTACTGTAACAACGACCTATCGATACGTCGACACTTCATCGGAGGATGCTACGCCGACCCCATCACCTTCTCCAACCTCGACAGTTGCAACAGAAACTCAGTCAGTTCCTGTATGGAAAGAAATAGAACTTGTTGAGCTTGGGTACACACTGGCAACATTTCGACTTTCTTTAGACAGCGACGTACAGATTGTTGCTTTCTTAGGGACAACATCGACCAATCTAAGGGAGCGGGTTACAACCGCAGCTCGGGCTCGACTGCAGCCGCTCACCTTGTCCGAACTTTCACCCGATACGACGTATTATGTTCAGTTCAAAGCAGTTGGATCTACCGGTTTGTTTGTTACTTCGAACATTTATACCTTTACCACTAGCAGTCAGGCAAATGCAGATCTAATTGTGGATCGAAACTCGATTATCGTCTCACAGTCTTGGGGAATTTTGTTTAATCAGTCAATGCTGCAAGACCCGTTGGCATTGCCACATTTTTCTGTCAGTCAGGATACTTTGCTTGATTTTCTGTTTCGAATACCCTTGTCACGTGAACTTGTAGAGGCGACACTGCTATTGCGGGATCCGTATGTGCTGGGAATCTCAACTGATGAGGAAGGTGAATACTCATCATCGACTACCAAACTTGTTGAAGTTAGTCCGGGAACATTTGTAGGAAAAATAAAGACGCCGTTGCTAAGTCGTACGTATGAAATTGCCATTCGGACCGAAGACATCTACGGAAACATTCAAGAGCAGACGGTTGGAAAAACGACAGTGGTCCACTCTTTTCAAGTGAAAGATCCACAGGGACAGTCTTTATGGGGTGCGGAAGTATTGCTATGGTCATATCAGCAAAAGACAAACCAATTCGAACTTGCTCCTTTCAATGCGCTGTCATTTCAAAACCCAATCAGTACGAATAAAGACGGTGTTGCTGAATTCTCCCTCATTCCAGGACGCTATAAAGCCCGAGTGAGTATGAAGGGATATGGAACAAAAGAGGTGGAATTTGAATTATACGCACCGCAGTTAGCAGACTTACCTGTTGTCACACTTGAGCCAGTTCGATTTGGAATGATTGGTCGTTTTTTAACGGGTGTAGAACTTGCTCGTCAGAATCTTCGGTTAACAGTTCGAGCATTGCCGCAAGCCAATCCGACCGGATCACTGTATGATATTTTATTCCCATTCAATCTCCTCTTTTTGTTGCTACTTCTTACGGCAGCGAGTTTAAAATTACATATTATTCGATTTCCCCTTCGTACCTTTTTTTCAAAATTCAGAGCAACTGATGGCCAGTCCTTTCAAGTCAGCCTAGAGGATTTTGAAAACTTAAGTCCAGTATCGAATGCAGTAATTTACATGGTGGATGAGGAGAAACATTTGATCATCGCCCGAGGAAAAACAGCACTTGATGGGAGTGTGGCCTTTGCAGTTTCTCTGGTACCCAATCGTTGTACTTTTTTTGTCAAACGACATGGATATGCAGTTACAAGTCATCCCGTCTTTTCTCGGACAGAACTACAGTCTTCCACAAACATTGTCCTCTCAGTAGAACAACTCCCTGCAACTTCAATTCGGGAATTATTTAAACAGGAGTTTCAATCAATGCTTCGCGAGTTTATCGGATTTGGAAGTGAAGCCTTTCTCACTCTCTCGCTTCTTTGTACCCTGCTATTTACCATGACTCAAACACCAACACGGACCATCGTGTTTGGAGCACTCACAGTTCTAAACGTTTGTCTCTGGTTGATAGCAGCTCGGCACTCGTATGGATCACCGCGCAAAAGAAGTTAAAACACATTACTGTGTATTCTCACCCAAGATGACCAAAACTTCCGCCAGGGGTTTTTGCTCGACCGTAGGAAGCTGTCCCACAGATCCGCCATAGGCGGTTGCAAGCGTTTGCGCAAGTGCTGGTTGTTTTCCTGAAACATCCACAATGAGTGTGGTGGGATACTGTTGAGCAGCAGTTGCCTTGGAAGTGACTAAGACCTGAGGATATTCGTTGGTAATGCGTTTCTCAAAAGAGGATGCCAGACCGGTTCGAGTAGTTCCATTATACAGTGCGATAGGAATTCCAGTTGCATTCGACGATTCTGGCTGAGCAGATTGTGTTGCATCGGTAGTGGTGCGAATTGTGGTGATATCGACAATCTTTTGGATGGATGGTCGGTATAAAATTGCTTTTCCCGCTTGGGTGTAAAGCAATACCTTGTCCCCGTTTTGCGATTGTGAAAAGAATGGCTGACTGGCTAATTTGTCCTTGTCGGTAACAGTGGCAAGAGTTGGAGTCTCATTTGGAGGAAGGAGCATTCCTTTTTCAATACTCGCAACAATTGTAGTTATTTCCGCTTCTGCCTGCATTGCAGCTTTCGCTGGCGCATCAGAGAGTTTTTTGTATTGGTAGTAGTACCACCCAGCTGTGGAGGTAGAGATGAGAACCACGATTCCACCGATTAAGAATGGGAGTACTCGAAAAAAGGACGGTCGTTGCATAGCGATAGACTACTATTAAAATGTTGCACTGGCAATGAGAGTAATGGTATCACTGTAGTCATTGGCAGCTGGAGTAAGCCCACTCGCTTTTGCTTTCACCAATATCGCACTGCGACCATTACTGATGCGTGAACCAGATGAAGTAAGAATGTTTTGAGATGTGGTGGAGAGGATTCCAACATTGTCACTGGCGCCATTATAGGGACTTACTGCCGCCAATGGTCCACCGGAGGATTGCGTAACCGTTTCTACACGGATTCCGTAGCCTTCATTTGCCGCTGCTAGATTTGCAGTTGCAGACGTTAAGGTGTACGACGCAGCTGTGCTATGTAATCCCGTACCGCTTGAATAAATATAGACAAAAGCCCCTGACTCGCTATTGGTATCCAAATCGACCCAGATCTTATTCGTTGCAGTCGTCACGGACCCTGGTGAGAGTTGTCCTACTGCAATTGTGTAGGGTGGACCAGATTCACTATCAGAACTGGCAATATCAATGTCGTAACTTAAACTGGGAGTTGTTGTCGCGGCACTAGATTCGCTGGAAAATTCTGTTTCCGTATATTTGGTTTGCACAGCCTTGACCTTCATTTTATACGATGTATTGCTCAAAAGACCGGTCACATACTCGCCACTCGCCCCACCCCAATCGGCATAGGACTGATAGACAACACTACTCCCGATTGTTCCGTCTGTTTGAATGTAGGAAGTTGTGGCAAAATTATCCGCACTAATTGCGATTGCATAGAGCGTGTCCAATGGGTTGCTCGTCCCATCTAGAATAAACTGGAGACGATTATAGTAATTATCAGGGTTACTAAATGTCGGGGCATTGGGTACATTGCTCTGGCGCGTAAATGTAAGTCCAGGACCTAGATCATAGGTGGTTCCCGTCAATTGGTTGCCGGAGACTTCACCGGACATACCGCTGATGGAATAGGTCGTTGAGTCCCCTACCCCAACACCCCCACTTCCAAACCCCATATCATGCAGTTGATAGTTAATGCTTGAAGGAAGTACAAATAAAAAGACACCGGCTAAGGTTGCAAAATGATTACGCCGCTTCATACCTAGAGTTGTAACACGCTTTCCGTACGCATCTCAAGCGTGGAAAGCAGCGGCTCGAAGGAAAAGACGTCTGGATCACTTATCTCCGTTGCAGCAAGTGAAATGGTCCATTGGGTCGACGACAGAAAAAGGGTGGTAGCATCTGGCTCTGTGAACTGAATGGACTCTGGCCAGTTTGTTTGTGGAGCCACTACTTCCGTAAATTGTTCCGGTTGGTGAAATCTAATACGAATAGCTGTTTGGTCTTTTAGAGCTTCCGATGTCGAGGCCGCGTGAATCACCAGCCTGCCACGTGGTGTGGTGAGACGCACTTTGAGTACACAGGATTCAAGATTTTCAACGCCAGGTTCCAACACGTGTGGCCACGGAATTGTCAGTTCAAAACAGGGAGTTTGGTACTGTTGTGTACCTAATATTGCAGTGTTTGAAGGAGGAGTTTGTAACGACACATCATTCCATAGACTTTTTCCGGTTTCTTTTTGTGTCGTAATAAATTCAGTGGCTCGATTAGATAAATTGTCGGATCGTCGTGTCGCAGTGAAGGTATCAAATGAGCTAACGGAATACAGTAACGGAGCTGAAATGAGTGTGAACGCTAAGAGCTGCACTCCACGGATGATCATTGTTTTCTCCTGGATTTTTTCCAACTTAGAACTGCCAGAACTGCAAGTACTGGACACAACAAGAGCAATATACTGGGAATATCGAGAATGAACACTGTACCTGTTTGGGTGAACTTCACGTCACCCGGTTCTGATCTACCTTGAATAGTTACGTTATAGGCAATCGATGGAAGCGACGGGCGGATAGTGCGCATACTGACTCGTAATTCTCGTTGTGCTCTCGGTAAAATGACCAATGATCCTTCATTAATGGTGCCCTCCATCACGTTGCGTCCCCAGACATCGGTGATCGCAATGGTACCGCGAGGGATCACATGTGTATTTCCTTGATTTTCAAATACGAGATTAATTTCTCTGGGAAATTGGACATGGAGCATTGACTCAAGAAGTGGGACTTTCCCCAACGACAGATGGAATTGTTCTCCTCCAATTTTTCGGATGAGGAGGAAGGAGGACAACGCTGGGACAACGGAAGGCGTGTCTTGTATGGTATCGGAGTCTGATCGAATAACTACCGCTGCATAATGACCGCCAGGAGCCAGATTTAACTGATTAGCAACCGAAACGGTAAGGATCTGTTTTTGTCCTGCCGCAAGCTCAAATTCGGACGGTGCGACATTGATGGAGTCTACAATAGAGAGAGATTCCTGGTTTGGAGGTTTATCGGTTAGAACCGTTGTCCCCTGGCTATCAACTTGTGAAAACAAAAAGACAGAAGCTTGAAAAGCTAAGTTCTTGTTAGTGGTATTGGACAATTCAAGAAGTTGTGTTGCGTCTGTGCTTCCTTCCAGCAGTGAGAGTTGAACAAAAGGTGGGCTTAATGTCACCGTAGAACTGGGAGTTTGAGCTTGAGCAGGTGTGGTCAGAAGTGTAACTCCAAATCCTAGGATTGAAGTTGCAATTCCAAGTCGGAGAACGGTAGCAATCAGAAAGAAGACACAGGTAGGTGTCCAAAATAACGATCTGGAATTTTGAAGAGAAAGACAATTGCACTGCATAGTCTGTATGGAATAAACACACTCTAAGGGAGGCAGTTTGAAAAAAACTGCTCACTTCTTTGTATCGTACACTAGCAGATAGTACCCTGTGTAGCTGTTAGTAAAGACTTGTCTTGATCATCTGACTACTGCTTCCTAATTTCTGCAGGAGTCGTCGGAACTTGTATGCGTTTTCGTTGCTGCCAGCGCATGAGTAGATATACAAGTAACGCAGGAATGGTAGGAATGGCAATCACTAGCAGAATGAGTCGAATTGGAATCACCCAGAATGTAACATATGATTCTATCGGCACATCACGTTCTCCGTTATCAAACACTAATAATAAGTGTGCGGTATAGCGACCAAAGCGCAATAAATTAGCTTTTGAAAAATCCCAAGATAATCCCTCTTTGGTGCGAAGAGGAAAACCTTCTGACCAAGGAATTTCTAGCACTCGCGTAGAATTGGGCAATACGACGCCGCTGTTTGGATTCAAGGGCAGTACTGTCAGATCTTTCTTCCCCTGCCCATCGATAAAAATATTTCCCATGGGGGTCGTATGAACATTGCCGATATTTTCGATTTCTACTTCGAAAGTTTGTGGGAGAAATTCCACCAGTGAATGCTTTACCCCAAACGCCTCTAACGACAGCTCGCGTTTAGCAAAGGGTGAGTCAACGGTGGCCAATAACAAAATTGCCGGTGCTCCACTGATCTGGGTAGTGTTTCCATTGTTCGTTTTTGCACTGGTTCGCTCGATGGTTAAGGCATAGTAATAGGAGAAGGCGGCCTCCTTGGGAGGTTGAAACGTAACTTTGATGCTTTGCCATTCTTGTGGCTCAATGACGAATTCCGTTTGTGAAAATTGGACCCAGTCAAGATAAATATCGTCTCCGCGCCGTTCACGTATCTTTGGTTTACCCGTACGGGCTTCAGCTTCCAAGGGCAAGGAATAAATTTGAACAGGTTCTGGTTTTTGACCATTATTTCGAATTCGAATCTCGGTTGTGACAGTTTCACCGGGTTTGGCAGTAAGTTGTGCAACGATCGGAGACAAAGTAAGGTTGAGTTGATCGGAGGGAATAATGGATGGAGTAGGGCTTGCAGAAGCGCTAGCAACGCTTGGAGAATCGTCAGTTGGAAAGTCAGATTGCGCAAATGCAGTTGATGGGAAAAAGAGTGCGATGAAAAACAACAGCACGATCTTACGTTGAAACGTCATAGTCCGATTATTACAGAAAAAGAAAACTCTGCTAGAGTGCAGTTTAGAAAATTCCTGAACCAACAACCGTTAACGTATCTGCATAATCACTAGCGGCCTCGGTTAGTCCTGAAATTGCGGCGCGGGGCATAACTGTGATCACATCTCCATTGGCTGCTCCGGTTGAGGATGCAATCGGTTGGAAGCTTGTTGAGAGGGTTCCTCCGGAAGAGGTATCTGCTCCGTTATATTCTGCATCAATAGTTACAGTTCCACCACTTCCTGCATCAGTGGTGAGGTTGACATCGAGAACATATCCTTCGGTTCCGGCAGATAACGATGAGGGCGCAGCATTGACTGTCCCGGTTGTCGCAATGGTATACGTCGCATTTGTGGAAGTGAGTCCGGCATTGGCACTTTTTACCCAAGCGGTCCAGCCACTGGCAGAGTTGGTAGTAATTGTAATCCCGGTTCCTGTCCCCGATGAAATTCCAGAAGTTGTCATGGTTCCTAGTGCTTGTAAGTTATTCGCAAATGCAAACGTGAACGTAGGTGCAACATTGGCGGTGACAGCAATTTGATCATCTGAAATGGTAGGGACGGCAACATCCTTAGTGTCTGCTGTGTCGGCGTCTGCCCCTGTTCGAGTAAAGATGGTATGAATGATGGTCGTCGAGGCAGCTGGATTAGAGATTAATCCTGTTCCTCCGTTCGTGATAAAGAAACCGTAGGTTGTACTGTCGGTAAGTGCGGTGACGGGGAATCGAATAGTATTGGATGAGACTAAATCTGCCGTAGCAATTCCCGGCATAGCGGTGACGCCTGCTGGAAGTCCCGCGGTTGAAACTGTATAGTTCCCTGCAGTTGTGGAAAAGTTTGTAGTTGAAACCCACTCAGCGTCTAGGGTAATTTTGATGGACGTTTCGGTTGCTGCAGTTGCTGAAGTAGTGAACACTACCAGACAGTTACCTGGATTCGTGGAGGCTTTCATGCGGTCACACCGCATATACGTGTTGCCTGCAGCAGCAGCATGTACCTGAGGAACGCGAAGATGAATGGCAATAGAGAAAACGATGAAAGGAACCAGCACTGCAATACAAATGCTGTTTTTTACATAACTCATACACTCATCATACGCACACCAAAAAATGGGTGTCAAGCTCAACCTCTTACTTTGTTGTCGTACTGAACCATCGTCGCTAAAGGATCTGCAGGCTACAGACATCGCAGTGCTACAATTCTTATCTATGCGAAAATCGCAGATTTCAAGCGAATATCCCACACTAGCTTTTTCCCAAGCTTCGGATTGGGAACATTGGTTAGAAGATTATCACGCAGTTGAGAATGGAATTTGGATCAAGTTTTCTAAGAAAGGCTCTCTAGTTGACTCTGTTACATATGCAGAAGCACTCGAAGTAGCGCTGTGCTATGGCTGGATAGACGGTCAAGTGAAGGGCTTGGATGAGAAAAGTTATCTGCAGAAATTTACGCCCAGAAGGAAAAATAGTCTGTGGTCGAAACGCAATGTTGAGCATGTGGCTCGACTAATTACAGATGGAAGGATGCAACCTTCTGGTTTTGCAGAGATTGAGGCTGCGAAAGCCGATGGTAGATTTGATAAAGCCTATGATTCGCCTTCTGAGATGCAAATGCCAGAAGACTTTCTTCATTTACTTAAAGAGTATCCCATTGCCAACGCATTCTTCCAAACATTAAATAAAACCAATCTTTACTCGATTGCCTGGAGGCTTCAAACAGCCAGCAAACCGGAGACGCGTCGAAAGCGCATGGAAACAATTATTCAAAAACTGGATAAAAGAGAACTTTTTCACCCGTAAGAGGTATAATACCAAGTTCAGTAATTTAACTACCCTTCGAGCAGTGGCTCTATTTTTGGGATGAAACAATCGTTACGGTTTTACACCAGTTATTTTTTGATTCCTGGATTTATTTTAAAGTCGGGTGTGGTTGTCCTACTGTTTGGATCCACGATGTTTTCGTATGCCTGTTCTCCAGCCGATACATTGACCTATTTCTTCTATCTCTTGTTATTAACCGTATTCCTCATTCCCCTTGTGGATGTACCTATTCTAGCGGTATTGCGCTTCCAGCAGCTACGCGGACATCCCATCGCTCGCAAGGTTAGATCGATTAGTTATGCCGTGGTTGTGGGATTGGGAGTGGGAATTGCCACAATTCTGATTGCACTCATTCTGGTGAGTCTGATTGCAATGCTTGGTCTTCCCTTTTGCGGTCGCCGATGAGCACAGATTTCTACTCTGTTTCCTGATAGACAGCCTGTAACAACAAACTTTGTAATTTCAATCCATTGGAAGATTGGACCATGGGCAGTTGTTGTTGAGCCTGTTGAGGATCGACTTGTGCGAGCACGGCGGTATAGAGATCTCCCCATTCATGCGTTGCGGGAGTTGCAACGGTCTGTTGGATTGAAGTGATCACCGTCGGTAACGTGGTAATGGTTCGTAAATACGAACTTGCAGGAGTGATCGGTAACCATTGGATGCCATAGACATGCATTGGGTCTGCCGAAAACCAGGTTGCAAACTCTCGTTTTCCTCCCCAAATTAATGACGCAGCCGGACGTAAGTATCCCGATGGAAATGGGTTGTCTTGAGCAAACCAGTACGCTTTAATTGCGGCTAAATCTTGGCTGAATAACCACTGGGCACGATTCGTCAATTCAGGTTGGTTCGTTTTTTGTCCCCATACTGCGATGGAATACCAGGTGTTTAAAGATTCAGAACTGGATTCTTCATTATTCCCATCGGCAAATTGTGCACGACCATCTGCCCAGGCATGACCCTCATAGACTGAGAACATGCGAAGACGGGGAAAACGATTGGAGGTGTCTTCCCAGGTTGCCACGTCTGCTATCAATTCTTCAATTCTTGGTTGGAGCTGTGATAGTAACTCTGGTTTATAAGTTAGCAGGACTGCAGCGGCACGGATGTAATAGGCATAATGAAAGTGGTGATCATTTCCAAATTCGTTCCCGAACTCCGGATTTGTGGCAATCATCATGGAGGACTCTTCGTCATAGCGAAACTGTGTTAAGGATTCTAGCTCCACACGCTCAAGCAGCGTAAGTAATTGGTCACGCTCGGTTGTCATGTCGTAGAGATCTGCAAGTTGAACGAGGGTGGTAAGCGATCCGATCCAGGTTCCTTTAAAGTACACCCCTGTTGGCATTGCATTTTTTCCACTGATAAAACCTTGGGTATCCTTTTGAATTGCAGCTTTGATTGCTTCTACATTGGGTGCAGAAGTTACTTTCTTGAACTGTTCTGGTAACGAAAGCAAGGGTTGAGATGTCGTAAACTGTGTTCCTTCCATGATGCGTTGGGTCCCAAGGACGGTTTGATACTCTCCGAGCATCGTGGGATTCTCTGTCGTCAATTTATGATGTGGCCAGGTTGTGAACAACACCAGTTGATCGTCGGGCGTCACGATTTGGTAGGTGGTAAGCACTGTGTCATCTTGAATTCGAAAGGATGCCTGCGTGTGTGTGGGTATAACCCAAGGAAGTGTGGCGATACGTTCCAAGATTGGTTGAGATTCTGTTGGGAGCATGACGATTCTATAACGCTTAGTCGATGAGGTTAGTGTCGCATCCCGCTCACTGCTACGAACCACACTACCGTCCTCCGCTTGAAACAGGATAGCTTGACGCTCGTGGCGTACGATGACACCTAGAGGTGACTGTTCAATCAAACCTCCCGTACAGTTTAAGCTTAATGATGCAACATCCGTAAGGTATGACACTGGACTACCGGACATTAAATGGAGATTAAACGTTGACTGTTCATTGCCTGCAGCAACGGTAACGTTCCAGTCCCCATACGATTTCACCGTACTTGTTGAAATTTCAAACGCTGGTTTCATTCGACACAACGCCGTGAAGGGAGCTGCCACTAACTTTTCTGTCGCTGTCACGTTGGGATAGGAGACTTCTACTCCCTGTTGCGAAATTCGGAATGCTCCGGGGTACGAGAAGAGAGGCTGGGTAGGAAACGTATAGGCACTACTAAACCAGGAATTTGTTTTGCGAGCGGTGGAAACAATGGGATGGGACATGGCGATTGTGTCGGGTTTTTCTGATTGGGTACGCAACAAAGCGGCTGGAACAAATTTCCATGCTGACACTCCTCCAATAATTAAGAGGAGTCCCATCACGGTTGCTTGTAGCGGTTTTTCAATCATAGTTATTTCTTAATAATGAATCCGTTCCAGAATTCCGCAATCCGTTCGGCTGGATTTTTTGCCATATCATTACGTGTTTGAGAAATCACTTCTAAGCCTTCACCTTGGATAAAGGATGCGCCCTCATTGGGATCAGAAAAACGAAACTGCAATTCATACTTACTCTCTGAATAGGTGGTAGCTGGAATCACCCGCCCCGCTCCTTCTAAGGTGACACTAAAGATCTGACCAAAGCGTGGACTATACAGATCCAATGTTTTGTCTTTTTGTACTTGAGTGTATTGCTCGTTGTTTACCAGTCCAGTTAGCTTAATATCATCATCAGCAAACAGGATCATCATCGGGGTAGAGTGATTCAAGTACGCTCCTTCTGCGATATTAATCTGATATACAATCCCGTCTCGTGGAGCTTTGATTTCAAACTGGGGAATTTGGGCTTGTAACACTTTTGCTTCCGTCTGTGCAGATAAATTGCTACTACCCAATTCTTCCAGTGTTTCCAGTTTTTGAGTAATCGCATCATTGGAGAGTTTGACTAAGGTATCCCCTTTGCGTACGTGTTGACCGGCATCAACTTGCAGCGATTCCACTTTTCCCTCAACGGAATTGGAAATGACCACTTCTGGCTTTTTGACATTTAAGACTAACGTCTGTTTTGTCATATGATACGAGTTGATTTTTCGTGTCAAAGACAAGGTTGCAATCGATAACGCGACCACAAAAATAACGATAAAATATACTGTGTTGACTAGCGTTAAGCGTACCCGACTGAAGTGTGATGATTTCATACTGTTTTTAGGGAGTGATGCACGGTGCGGTTCTCTCCCGTAATAAAGATAATAAGTAGATACATGTTAAATAGAGCCCAAATGCTGTTATAAAATGTCGACCAAAAGTTGACTGGGTCGTACCAGCCAATAATCAGTGCAAACACCGTAAGGATAATCAAGAACACATGCGGCCAAATCCACTGGAGGTCAAAAGCCCCTTTAGTATTCGTGGTGGTTGCAATCCATCGCAGTTTTGTGCCAAAGATCACGGTAATCGAGGCAAGAATGTACGGGTAGAAACTTGCCATTGCTGTCGCAATCGTCGAGATATGTAGCCTGCCAACCAGCAACCATGTCAGTCCGTAATACAGTCCAAAGAATGGGAGGTAATGGATCAGCCACATGATCCCGTTTTCAGTTTCTAGTGACTTGATTCCAAACAATAAGTAAATTAACGGGAATAAGATGTACATGAGAATAGTAAACCCACACAGATAAAAGAAGTTCGCAGAAAAGTAGTGCAGTTTTTGATCAATCGTTAAGTGCTTGGACAACAACGGGTTGTGCAAAAACATCATCGACAATCCACCTTTGGACCAGCGTAACTGTTGCTTGAAAAAGGACGCAATTGTAGACGGTGCCATTCCCACGGCTAAGATTTCGTTGACAAATAATGTTTTCCATCCATGCTCGTGCAGCAAATAGGATGTCCAAATGTCTTCGGAGTGACCCACTTGCGCAATCCCATTAATTTCATCAATGGCTTTGCGTCGAAAGATGACGTTTGTTCCCACACAAAACGCACTATTCGTGACGTTCTTTGCAGGACAGACGTGACGGTAAAAGATCTCTTGGGCTTGGGCAGTTCCATGGGCAATAAATTCATGGGTGTTTTTGTAGTGTTGGGGAGACTGCACCATGGCAATCTCTGGGTTCGCTAAGAATGGAAGCAGCTGAACTAAGAAATTGCGTTTGGGAACTTGGTCTGCGTCAAAGATCACGAAGAATTCTGCCTGGCTATATTGCAGACCATGATTCATGTTTCCAGATTTTGCGAACTCGCGATTCGTTCGAGTAATATAGTGTGCTCCATACTGCTTTGCTAGTGCCTGCACCTCTTTGGACTGACCGTCATCCAAGACGAATGTCTGATGCGGATAATCCATCGCGATTGCTCCCTTGATGGTTTCTTCAATAATCTCCACAGGCTCCCCTGCTACCGGAATGAAGACATCAACGGTACGCGTATCTGGGAATAAGGAGTGATTTTCTTTCGCAGATAAATGTCGATGGTGTGTAGCAACGAGGACGTCCATGAGAATGGTGAGCCACAAGGACAACAAGATCACCATCGAGATTAAATCGACAGAGGCATGCAAGAGATACATGATCGGGTGATCTGCGTTAGAAGGATTAAAAACGAAGGATCCATACAAGAGCACCACAATGGGTGCAGCCAATAAGAACAAGATTGTTGTTCCTTGGAGTTGGTCCGCTGTTAATTTATTAAACGTTCTATTAAATGGCATATTATGACTTCCTCATTGATACAACATTGGGCACTGACGTTTGGGGAGCCAACGATCCGATGACGGGGTCACTGGTTAATGGGGATACGTGTTTTTTGTTTCGATGTTGACGCTTCGAGCTAACGAATCGCGATGCGAGATCCACGACAATGACGACTACGGTAAGACCCATCATTGTGAACTGCAGTGGCCAGTGCCATGATGGCCAGGTATTTTCTAAATGAATTTCGGTCGGCCGATTGGATGAGGGCAAGTCTAAGACCATGAGCCGTTCGGACGTGGGATTTAAAAGTACTCCACTTTCTTTCACCTTCCATCGTGAATCGAAACTTTGTGCAAGCAAGATTTTGGACACAGTTGGGGGAACAGAACTGATATCCACGGTGAGCTTGTCGTTTCCCTCAAAACTAACTGGAATTGGAACTAACTTCTTCTCGCGAATCGCATAATCTAAGGCAACAAAACGTTCATCCCATGCTTTCCAGCTTGTTGCGTGCATAGTGGGTTTTTTAAGAGTTTCATATGAAATTACCGATTCATCCACTACTGCATAGGCATCGGAAATCGGAAATCCTGATTCTAGGACGATCAAGCCAGAATCTGTTTCAAATGGAACTGCTTTAAATCCAGTATCTTTTAAGGATTCTCGTGTGAGCATTGGAATGCTGGGTGACAGTTTGGGTAAGAAGAGATATTGAAGTCCTAATACATGAGAATATGAGATCAAATAGTCCACTTGTTGTTGAGAGATTCCAGTATACGCAATGTCGTTTCGAAGGAGTGCGGAAAAGCGAATCGCGCTTGGACTTGGGAGCATGTGTTCAAAATACGAATTTACGAACTTTGTTCCTTCCGGTGAAAGAAAAGAAGCACTAGCAATATCAGTAGTGTAGATTCTCCCTTTTGGAACCCCCGTTTGTGAAACAAATGTGGCCGCCGGATTTTCTAATTTATTTGCTGCGGATGGCGCATTTTTTGATGCATTTCCGATAGCGGAGCTACAAAAGAATGCCAGTAGAAGTACTCCTACGGTTTTTAAGAACCTTGAGTGCCTTGGCCATACGAGATTGGCAATAGAAGCAATAATGAAACTGAGCAGTACTCCAAGTAATGGTAGAGCACGTGCAAATTGAAGTTCTAAAATAAAACTAGGCAAGGCTCCGGACTGCCCTATACGGATGAAAATGAAAAAGATTGAAACGAAGACGAGTAGAATTTTCGTCCATTTTGGGACCTGTCGGGGTAATGCAAGGATAGAAAGCCAACTTACTCCAAGTAAAGAGAACATCAGCAAGCCAAACCCAAATTGTTCCCCAGGTAAGTTGTCTCGATAAAATTGTGGAGATGCAAAGAACGGATTGCTAAATGAATATCCTTTGGTGAAATAAGGGAGCCAAAAAACACTAGAAATTAATACATAAATAAGCGCTCTACTAAGAATTTGCCGAATACTATGCCAATTCAGCTGGAGATTAAAAGTGAACAGCCAGAGTCCTCCTGTCACATATGCAAGAGTGGGATGAAAAACCCATGCAATCCCTGCAAGGGCAGGAAGAATGAACGAGTGTCGTTTGTGGATCATGTCCTGGATCCAGAGATAGGTAAAAATTGAAATCAAAGTAAAGGGGAAAAGAATACTGAACTCTTTGACTGGTGCCCATATTTGGGGCATTGTTAAGAGCGCAACAAGTGAAAGAAGTGCGGGTATTGCCTTGATTTTGAGTTTTCTAAATAAAATATAGGAAATTGAAAGGTGGAACAGTAAGATACCAACCGTTTCAATAATCATGGCTTTAGTCAGGGAGACAGAAAAAAGTTTGGAAATACTTACCGCAACCGCATGAGGCAAATATTGGTACAATCGCCAGTGATTCATTCCATTTGCCCAAATGTCGTCCCAAGACATGAAACCATGTTCAGCCAGTGATCTCACCTGGAATGCTTGATAAATCCAGTCTTGATAATTGACCCATAAGTACTCATAAAAGAGATACGAGCCGAATAAAAAGAGTCCAAAACCAATTAAAAGTGCCAAAAAGATGATGTCTGTGCCTAATGAAAGAACGGAAAATTTATTCTCAGAATGATTTGAGGACATAGTTCGTAAGAAAGAATAACAAACACTAATCGTACAGATGTATGATCTCTGTGAAAGATTGGTAAGAACAGTTTATTGACGTGACCTAGGTCACAAAGTACAAAAGAGTGTCTATTGTAAGTGGAAGCTAGGATCAATGCAAGTTCAATCTGACAAACTATCGATTTACGCTGCTTCGGTAGCGTTGGTTACCAGATTTTTCCCATACATGAGAGCTGGTTCTAAGAGAGTTTGGTCATCGATGGTTTTAGACTCTGCACTGCCTCGAACAAGATAGGGTGATTTTTTTGCCTGATCAAATTGACCTCGTAGAATTGTAAAAAAGATACTGTACCAGTCTGCTACTGTAAGTCGATCAGCTTTTACACTGTCACCCATGCCAATCTTTTCAAGAAATGCCGTTGGATCGGCGGCAGCATCTTTTACCAAAGTGGATGTAGCAGTATTCATTTCAGATACTTTTGACTTAATAATCTCAGATGTTTTTAGCTTAACTTGAATGTGTTTTTTAATAACCTCCGCACTGTTCTTTTCATCACGCGCTAAATTGAGCAGTTCCTCTTTATCAGATTCTGTTAAGCAGTCTCCTATCTTGAAATGGATCCAGTTATACTGCAAATCTTTGGTTGTGAGTAAGCCTGTTCGTTGTAGTCGTCCATTCAGAGCACTCGGCATATTGTCGACAAATCCAGACAGGGTATATTCAATGGTCTCATCTTCTAATAAACGTGTTAACTGTGCAACGCGGATGTCGATGTGATTGCGTACCCCTTTACCATCAAAATCACTATCAAGCTGTTTTCCAGTAAAGAAACCACGGGTCCGAATAGAGCTGTAGTTGGTTATGTTGTCCTCACTCTTAGAATCACTAAAGAGATTTGGGTCAAAGAAATCAACTTGCCCATCAGCGTTTTGAAAGAGTTGCGTCACCAATCGGACCAGCGACTCGTGTCCAGTACTTAGTTCTAGATTTGTACTGATGGCATCTAAGTCTGCTTGAGTGTATCCGAGTTCAAGCATTGAAGTAATCGCATCCTGGATAGCTCGATCCATAACAGTATTGTCCGTGTCAGCTCCTCTAGAAAGATAGACTGCATGCTGTAAGTTTAATGACTGCTGCTTCCTGCGTCGCTCCACAGAGGCAGGATCATCTGCTGCAGAGTCGCGTAAATGCATACGGGTTAGCATCACGGCTTCAGCCGACGCTTGATTGTTTTTTTGTCGAGCTAGATGAAGGGTTTCTGGTGGTTCACCAAAATAGGTAACGGGCGGGAGTTCAG
>JAGOVC010000047.1 GCA_018060955.1 Candidatus Woesebacteria bacterium
GGCCAAGACTCTTGATGAATGGAACTCGTGTTCCCCAGTCCGCTCCAGAGTTCTTCAGAAAGGAATGGGGCTAACGGCGCTAGGAGCTTTGCTATTGCCTTCAGTTCTTCTGCTGTAAAGCCTACCGTTGTCTCCAAACTTGCTTGCCAGACGTTAAGAAGCTCCATTAAAGTAGCAATCGCGGTATTAAACTTTAGATCTGGAAGATCCTTTCCTACTTTATCGATCGCCCAGTGCAGTTTGATTCGCAACGGATCTTTGCTCGAGTTTTGGGGAGTGGTTGCTAGCAGTTCTTGATTCTTTGAAAACAGACTGTAGACGCGATTAAGGAATCGATAGACTCCGGCAACACTGCGCATGTCCCAGGCTTTATCTGCATCTAGAGGACCCATGAACATCTCGTAGACTCGTAGTGTATCTGCGCCAAACTTTTCGATCACATCATCGGGATTGATGACATTCCCTTTACTCTTACTCATCTTTTTTCCATCTGGACCCAAGATCATGCCTTGATGGCGCATCTTCTGGAACGGTTCATCAAACGAGAGATACCCTTGATCACGCAGGAACTTGGTAAAGAACCGTGCATACAGGAGATGTAAGACGATATGCTCTGGCCCAATTAAGTACATATCCACAGGGAGAAGCGCGTTGGTCACCTCTGGATTAAAGATCTGTGATTCATCTCTGGCGAATGCATAACGCAAGTAATACCAGCTCGAATCCACAAAGGTATCCATGGTATCGACTTCGCGTTTTGCCTGTCCACCACATCCGGGACAGGTGGTGTATTTCCACTCTTCCGGTGCTTTTTCGATTGGTGACTTTCCATCATCGGTGGGACGAAAGTCTGGTACGTCTGGGAGAAGTACGGGTAATGCCGTCTCTTGGATGCTGTACCAACCAGGCATATTGGCCTGTTCACCTTTATTGGCTACCTTACACGTATCACAGAAAACCATTGGGATCGGTGCTCCCCAATAACGCTGTCGAGAGATCAGCCAGTCACGGAGTTTGTAGGTGGTCTGCCACTTGGCAACCCCTTTTTCTATCATCCATTCCGCCATGGCAGCTTTTCCCTCGCCCCAGGCGAACTGACCATCAAATTCTCCAGAATGTAGGAGCGTTCCCTCTCCTTCTGCCCAAGACTCGCCGGAAGCGACTTTGGCGTTTAACTCTGGATCTGCATAGGAAACTACTTGGATACACGGGAGATTGAATTTCTTGGCAAAGGCAAAGTCGCGTTCATCATGGGATGGAACACCCATGACCACTCCAGTACCGACATTGCGGAGCACATAGTCCGCTACATACAGAGGAACCAACTCACCATTGACCGGGTTTTTGACGGTTAAGCCCGTATCGACACCGGTTTTATGTTTCTCCCCGATCCGACGTTGTTCTTCCGTCTTATGGAATGCGGCATCCAGATACGTAGCGACTTTGGATTGATGTTCTACGGGAACAATATCCATGAGTTCGAGTTCGTTAAACTTCTCTGGAGCAATCACCACAAACGTCACCCCAAACACGGTTTCCCAGAACTTGGTCCAGACTGTCAATTGGATGTCTTTTTCTTGCAGGGCAAAATCAATCGAAAGTCCTTTGGATTTTCCAATCCAGTTCATTTGTTGATCTTTGGTAGCTTTGGGCCAGTCAACTGTTTCCAAGCCATCAAGTAATTCATCTTGGTACTTGGTGATTTTGAATTTCCATTGTTCTAGTTCTTTCTGAATGACAGCGGAGCCACAGCGTTCACAGGTTCCGTTGACTACTTGCTCGTTGGCAAGCACGGTCTTGCAGGATGGACACCAGTTCACCCAGCCTGAGTCGCGGTATGCTAAGCCCGCTTTGAACAACTGTACAAAGATCCATTGGGTCCACTTGTAGTAGCCGGGATGGCAGGTGGCAATCTCTGTTTCCCAGTCATATGAAATACCGACGCGTTTAATCTGACGGCGGAAGGTATTGATTGCATCTTTGGTGGTAGTTGCCGGAGGCACACCGGTTTTGATGGCGTAGTTTTCTGCCGGAAGTCCAAACGCATCCCAACCAACGGGGAAAAAGACATCTTTCCCCTGCATACGTAAGTAGCGCACCAGAATGTCTAATGCTGTTTTGGATTCAACATGTCCCACATGGAGTCCAGAGCCTGAGGGATAGGCAAACGCAAAGAGAGCGTAGAACTTATTTTCGAGAGGTTTAGTCGCAAGATCTTTAACAGTTCCCTGAAAGAGATGGTTCTCTTCCCAAGTGTGTAACCATTTTTCTTCGATTTCCTGTGGATTATATGGGTTCATAGTGTAGGCGTTATTGTATCTTGAATTTGTGTGCAATGAAATCCCGCAACACGCGAGGGGAATATATGGGAAAGAAATAAAAAGAATTAGAGAAAAGAAAGGTACTAGCCCGCCCCACTGTGGGGGCGGGCCATGAGATCTAGCGGCGGAATTTCAGGTAGGTCACCCCCAACGGGGTGATAAGCGCCGCTCCAATGCATACCAGGGGGGCCCAGAAAACATACTCAAGCTGAATCGCGATAAATCCGACATAGACAATCGCAACAACCGCTAACGCAATGACGGTCGTTTTCAACAGCGTGGGGATAAATTTCTCCCCGTTCCGCTTCAGATACTCCGCCACAAGATGTGATGTTGGAGTCAACACCACGATTCCAATGAACAGAAGTGCTAGTACTGCACCAGCTACTGACATGAAAGCCCTCCACTAGATTTAAAAAGAACAAGACTCTCCTTCCCCATGTAATATGGGGTGAGAGTAGGTGTCTATTATAGGCCTTTCTCGCCTTAAAATCAATTATTTCTATGATTGACAATGTATATACATTGAATTACACTCTGTATAGAGTTTTTATGAAAGACATACAGTGGAGTGAGGAGAAGAATCGTTGGCTAAAGGAAAATCGAGGAATTTCCTTTGAAGATGTAGAAAATGCTATTCTCTCGGGAAGTCTTCTGGATACCACCAGCCATCCCCACCCAAAACGCTATCCAAACCAACGTGTCTTTATCATTACTATTCGCTCGTATGTTTTCATTGTCCCCTTTGTGGAGGATGAAGAAAAAATATTTTTAAAGACATGCTATCCAAGTCGAAAAGCCACAAAACATTATTCATCGAAGAGGTAATTATGAAAAACTATAATCCTGACGAGCACACCATTGTCTTAGATCCGGAAGAACAAGTAATCGAAGATGCGTTTGAACGCGGTTCATTAACAACAATTCCTAACTTTGAGGAAGAGAAAAAACGGTATCAAAAAATTGCTGCAAACTCTGCAAAACAACGCAAAAATAAAATGATCTCTCTTCGTATCAGTGAAGCAGATCTGGCAGACATCCAAACCGTGGCAAATCAACGTCGCCTTCCCTATCAGACTTACATCATTTCGGTTGTCCATCAGCATACACAATCGGAGTTGCGCAAACTTCGCAAACAAGAATAATGCTACACTTATCACTGTATGAGTGCGCAGTGCATCACCTTTGAGATCAGAAATCATCGAGAAAGCCCGCAAGGTTCCTCTGCGGCTGCGCAGATTTTTGCTACCCTCCCTTCTCCTCCCCATGGGTTACTGGATGTGTTCAAGCAAGCTCCATCCATTACCGTTGAGTTCTTTAATCAGGGACAAACGATCTATACTTTCTTGACCATCCCTGCACATCTGGAGAGTTTCATTCATAGTCAGTTAACGGCAGCCTACCCCGAAGCCATGATTACCAAGCTGGAACATAACCCGCTTGATGAGTTTTTACACACTAGACCCAAACATGCACGAGAATTAAAGTTACGTAATGCTGCCTACTTGCCCCTAAAGACGGTGTCCACGAATCCGGATAGTGATCTGTTGGCCTCGGTATTTTCGAACTTAAGTAAGCTGATGCCGGAAGAATGTGCCTTGATTCAGATTCACTTGCGCAAAGCCAAGGAATCCTGGAAAAGCACCGGTCAATCGGTGATTGCGGATCCTGCCAAAGTCCACCCTCACAAAGAACAGATCAGTAAAAAACTGGCCCAAGTCGGGTTTGAGTGTGGGATTGGAATATTGGCACAGGCAGCAACACCAGAGCGTGCCACCCAGATCGTGGCTGACTTAGATCATGCCTACAACGCCTTTAGTAGTGAGACTAATAGTCTGGAGCTAAAGAGCAGTTTGTTTGGAAACAAGAAATTGTTGTCCCTAATGACATCACGTACTCCTTGGTTTGGAAAACTGTACTGCAGCGAAGAAGAGTTAGCCGCCCTCTGTCATCTTCCCCACAAACTGGTTAACTCTGTCAAGAATATTGCCTGGGGAAAGTCACTACGGGGAGAACCTCCCGATACCCTCCCTATCTTTGCAACTTTGCCCGAGGAAGAGAAAAATAACGTGAACCTGTTTGCCAAAGCCGAGTTAAAGAATGCTCAACAGATCTTTGGAATCAAAGAAGAAGATCGCAGGCGTCACATGTATGTGGTGGGAAAGTCTGGTACCGGAAAATCCACGTTACTTGCCAACATGATCATTAATGATTTAAAGCATGGCAAAGGGTTAGCAGTCATTGATCCGCATGGAGATCTAATCGAGACAATCCTCGATTACATTCCCAAACACCGTATCAATGATGTCATCTATCTGGATCCTTCCGACCCAGAGGCAGTGGTCAAGATCAACTTGTTTGAGGGAGGCTCAGAAGTCCATCGCGAACTGATTGCTTCCGGAATTGTGGCGATCTTTCAGAAGATGTATGCCCACTCCTGGGGACCACGACTGGAATATATCTTGCGCAATACGTTGTTGACCCTCCTGTCCAAGCAAGCGCGTCTAGAGGACGTGATAACGATGCTCACCAATGAGAAATATCGAGAACGCGTCGTGGAGAATCTGCAAGATCCGGTGTTAAAGAACTTCTGGATCAAGGAGTTTAACCCCATGCAGGAACGCCTGCGTACAGAAGCCATTTCCCCAATCCTCAACAAAGTGGGACAGTTTGTGACCTCTCCGATCATCCGTGATGTAGTCAACGCCCAACACAGCTCCATCAACATCGAAGAGATCATGGATTCTGGCAAGATTCTCTTGATTAACGTCTCCCAAGGAAAACTGGGTGAAGATAATGCAGCTCTTCTGGGAGCCATGCTCATTACCAAAATTCAGTTAGCCGCCATGAACCGGGTGTACAAGGCAGAGGCTGACCGCAAGGATTTCTATCTCTATATCGATGAGTTTCAAAACTTTGCGACCACCAGTTTCATCAAGATTCTCTCCGAGGCTCGAAAATATCGCTTGAACCTGATCCTGGCTAACCAGTATATGGACCAGATCCCCCCAGAGGTAAAATCTGCAATCTTTGGAAATGCCGGCACCATTGCCAGTTTCATCCTAGGGGCATCGGATGCCACGCAGTTGCAGCAAGAATACGGGAATATGTATACCCAAGAAGACTTAGTCTCACTCTCCCGTTACCAGATCATCATCAAGCTCATGATTGATGGAACAACCTCAAGACCGTTCCCTGCCCATACATTGGGACTAGCAAGTTCCAACAACCAGAATAAAGCCAAGGTATTACGCTCCTCCAGAGAACAATATGCCAAGAAGAAGACCATGATGGCAGGACCAAAAGGTCAAGAGAAACCAGAGGAAAAGAAAGAAGTAGTTGAGACACCAAAACCGGTTGAGAAATAAACTTCTGATTTAATTCTTGAATTAATCCCCGCAAAGTTATACACTATAGGACTCTATTGTTCTCTTTTAGACAAGGCGTCTAGAGTTGAGTGCATAGAGAAGCTCTTTAATACTGAATACACTTCTTTCCACTCGATGGATGGAATGAGAAACCACTATCTGGTTTTTGATCCCGTCCATAGAGAGGAGAAAAAAATGGACGTTGATAGTTTGCTTACCTTTGGTCTCGCGCTCGGATGCGCGGGGTTTGGAATCCTCACGTTGGTGGGGATTGTCTGTTTCAAGCCGCGTGCCCCGCGGCTAAACTACGAACGCATGGAGAGGTACCGGAACATGAAACGTACCTCACCGTCCTCGGCAGTTCATGAATTTCGCAAGAAGTAATTTTCAGTATAGGTGGCGCTCAGAAATGAGCGCCATTTTCGTATATAGTCATGAAAAAGCCCCGGATTTTATCCCGGGGCTTTTCCCTATACTGGTGTTCATGTTAGTTCTTACGGACCTTGTTGAGGAGGTACTCGAGCTCGATCATAGTCATGATCGAGGTGAACAGGAGCCCAAACATCGCGCCGACGCTGATCGGCAAGGCAGCATCGAAAACTACGAGCGCTGCAGGCGCGATGTTGTCAAAGAACTCCACCGTCATCGAAAAGTTATAGACGAAACCTCCGCCGCCCATAAAGGCGACGAACAGCGCCATCCCGAGGTACATCAGGTGAAGCACGAGATCTCCCGCGCTGTGGGTATCCCACGTGCGCACCCGGTGCATGAAGCTGGTAAAGCCAAAGCGGAAAACCAACTCCGAAAAGCTCCCCATGATGTTGAGAGCGATTGCAATCCCGACAGACGCTGGGTCCGCTCCCCATGTATTGCGTGTTGCTGTAACGATTGACGTGAAGATGTCCGTGCCGTAGGCGATCACCAACCGACTCCGGATCTCCGCATCCGGATCGAGCACGGTTATCAGATTGACGATCCAGCGTTCCAGACGCGGCGGGAGGTCCATGTCGGGGATGGGGTCTTCCGGGTCGATAGTCTTCGGAGCTTCCACCTCAACGACTTGCTGAGGCGCGGTAGGGTTTCCATACGATCCAGCTTGGAAGAGCTGATTCGCGAGGTCACCTGGTTTTTCCCACTTGGAAGCGGGCACGGGAAGAGGATAACGTGCGGGGGCTTTCAGCTCCAGACCCTGTGCCTCTGAAAGCAGATAGAGTAGATTTTTCTCCACCTGCTTTAAGAAATGCGCCGCGAGAACGGTCGTGTGGGGAAGCTCCGCCCGATACTCCTGATACCACCGGTCCATGAGAATCCTGCTAATGTTTGTCTCATCTGTCAACCATGGATAACGTACGAAAAAATCCGAAATAAAGACCTGGTCCTGGTCAGTACTCTGCTGGGTCATCATGATCTCCTTTTTTCTAAATGACCTGCATTCTAGATTCCAGTAGAACCCACAATGCAAGCCAAATAGAGTAAGGAGTTTTTGGCTTAGTAACATGAACTTTGTAAAGGGCTGACAGACAGGCTCATGAACGTAAAACGGGGCGTATTGCCCCGCATCTATCCATTGTGCCATCTATCTCTTCCAGAGCCTAAATATTAGTTTAGGCACCGGCTTGAATCTATGATCGAAAACACACGGTGTGTAAGATCCTAGGC
>JAGOVC010000048.1 GCA_018060955.1 Candidatus Woesebacteria bacterium
GAGCAATTCTCTCTTCTTCGGTTCCGGTAAATCTTGCAACAGCAAGCTCGTTATCAACACGCGTTCTGCTTTTAGGATCAATTTTTGGAGAAGTTTGGGTATCTGGGCGTCTTCCTAGTAGGTTATCCATAATATTCATATTTCTCTATTTTACCTTGACCTAGTCAAAACGTCACCTATCTTGCGAAGAGGGGGTAAAATAGTGGTAAGGAGAATTTTTATGTTTCTTTTTCTAGTTGTTGTCATTGCTGTTGCATTACTGTTTTGGCTTACCTCACTAAAGCAAATCAATCAGTTTGAACGGGGCGTTGTGTATAGTTTTGGACGTTTTACTGGAATAATGGATCCAGGTTGGCGCTTTATGTGGCCGTATGTGCAACAGGTAACAAAAGTTGATATCAGAACCAAGGCAGTAGAAGTTCCAAAGCAAGAAGCCATTACCAAAGACAACGTACAAGCGAAAGTTACGGCTGTTATTTACTACAAAGTAGTTGATCCAGCCAAAGCCATCAATGAAGTCGAAAACTATTACTATGCAGTCTCACAGCTAGCTCAAACAAGTATGCGTAACGTGATAGGTTCGACAACCTTAAATCAACTCCTCGCAGAGAAGTCTCATATTGCCGAACAAATTCAAAAAGACATTGATCGAATCTCGACCAGTTGGGGAGTCGATGTCCAAGCAGTGGAGCTTAAAGACATCGAACTTCCAGAATCCATGATAAGAACTATGGCCAAACAAGCAGAAGCTGAACGTGAACAGAAAGCCACAATCATTGCCTCCGAAGGGGAAGTGATTGCTGCAGAAAACCTAGCTAAAGCTGCTCAGATGATGTCTGCGTCTCCGGGAGCACTACATCTGCGAACACTAAACTCAATTAATGATATTAGTTCTGATCAGAGCAACACAGTCGTCTTTGTAACCCCAATAGAGATCCTTCGAGCGATAGATGGGTTTACAAAAACTATCCAGAAGTAATTAGGTTTATTTTCGACCGAGGAATGTTCTGGCAAACCAACCTGCGGGCTTTGGGCTGAAATTGCGTCTATCAGTTCCCATGTCTTCAGCTCCAGTTTTTTTCATGTGAGAGGTATCTGCGCCATAGTCTATTGGAGATTGAAGCCCAAACTCTCCCCCTGTTTTCGCTTTAGCTTGAGTTCCAGCATCATTATAAGTTTCAGCAATTTGAGCTTCTTGTTGACGTAAGGGGTTGTCTACACGATCAATTTCTGCCTCGTGGAGTTCTTTTACTCCTTGTTGTGTTAACCCCCCATTAATCCTTTGACCACCTTCTCCGTCTGGCATATTGTCTCCTGTTTTGTTTAAGTGACTACTTGTACTCTTTTTAACATACCATATTCTTTTACTGTGGTCCACGTAAATACACGGCTCTCCATGGAACATACGTGGTTTTAAACGTCTGTTCTTTTTTCTCTCCAGATGGATAGCTCACCACATAGTCAAAGGAAGTGTTTAATCCAGGTGCCGCATATTCCACTTGTTTAATCTGACCTGGTTTGAGTGTGGGATCGTCTTGATAGACGGCGGCTGGAGCTGGTCGAGCCCCCCATTGCTTATAGTTAGCAATCTCCGCTTTCCTTCCATCGGATTTTCCATACAGTTCCACGTACATGTAGGTCTTTTTCGCATCGGCTAACGCGTTGATCAGAATTGGGGAGTTGGTGTCGTTGACGAACCGCAGATCCGGATGGGGAGAATAGACTGTTGCATCAAATCCTGGTTTACTGTTTTGCTCATAGTAGCTCACTCGATACGAGTGACCACGTCGTTCGGTGATGGGAAGGCCTGCATTCAGGATTGCTCGAAAGAGGGTAGAAGATACTTGGCAGACTCCACCACCGTCTCCAAGGACAGTTTGTCCTTCCTTGATGACATATGCAGGTTTAAAGCCAGTTTTCGCAGAGACATCCCCTAAGAAGGCATTAAAGGAAAAGGTTTCTCCCGGTTGAATCAGTTTTGCGTGGATTTTTGAGGTGGTGAGTCCCACATTATGGATACGATTCGCAATGGAGTGGGAGTAGGTACTTTCTCCAAAACCGATCTTTTCTTCGATTCCAATTGTGTTGGTTGAGGCTAGCGAGGTCTTTGGAGCCTGGGTGGTCAATACGAGCGCAATCGGTGTGGGTTTTTCTCCCTGTTCGATTTTTTCTAGTGCTTCTTGGAGTAATTTCTTGTTCTCCATCGAATCAACACCAATACCATCTTTGGGGGCGATGAATTTCGTAACAACTCCATTATCGATTACTAATTCTGGTTCTACAGGTTGTGTCCCTACATCCTTAGTGATGGAATCAAAGATCTTTTCCATAGCAGTAGTGGAATATCCAGAGGGGAGGGAGAGTAAGGAAAAGAGTTCTGCTTGCGACAAACTGCGGGTATAGTTCTTGGCCTGTAAAAGCACTTTTGCTCCCATAAAGAGGGACGCTCGTTTTTCTGTTGCAATTTGCTGATCTGGAGAAAGAACTGTTCCCGTTTCTTGTGTTTGAATGGATGCACTGGAGCTAGCGTTGAGTTGTAGAGCTGAAATCGTTTGGAGTGTACTCTCACGATTCACCGCAACCCCATGCTGACCTGGATTAATTGTGAAGACAGAAGTTTTCTTCTGATCGATGCTGATACTCGGTTCGATTGCCGGTTTATCTATCGAGTTCGCGATTTGGTTGAGCCATGACTCTATCTTTGAGGAATCTAACGGGTTTTTGGCAGGAACCGCGGTGGTCGAGAACAACAATTGCTCTAATGCCTCAATTCCATGCCGTTTTGGAAGAAACTGTTCAATTGATTCCGGAGAGATGAGGGAGGCACTGGGAGTCGCAAATTGCTGGTCTTGATAGTGGAGTGTGACTGTGGTGGGGAGAGAAGATAAATTGTAGTTAGCCTGTGTAGCTTCTTTGCTTGCCGTGAGCGCTCCATCGGCAAAGGAACCGATAACAAAAAGCATCCCGAAGATGATCACAATAGAGAGGAGAATGGTGAGGGGTTTTTGGCGTTGCATGGAGTAACAAGTTTCTTCTGGTGGTGTACAATAGTATCAAGTTATTGTACCTGGTATCAACCGAACCCTCACTATGGAAAACGTGCCCACCCAAACACCTCCTCCAGTAACCGATTCCGTGGCAGAAGCAGTGCCCGCATTTGAGCCTCAAAAACCAGTGCGTCCTGCGTTGCCATCACTCCCAATAAAAAAGATCGCGATTGCGATTGGAGTTCTCATTGTTCTTCTTTTAGTGGGAGTCGGTGCAATGTTTGCGTTGCGGATGGTGCAACAGCGCCAAACGTCGCAGACGAATAGTAATCGGCAAATAAACTTAACTTACTGGGGATTATGGGAATCCAATGATGCCTTAACCTCCGTCATCAAGGATTTTGAAAATCAGAATCCTGGGGTGACGATTCAGTATTCTCCGCAGTCCGCAAGAGATTATAACGAACGCTTACAAAGTGCGTGTGCACGCTCACAGTGTCCCGACATCTTTCGTTTTCACTCAACCTGGACAGCTTCGTATACACAAAAAGAATTATTAGCACCGATTCCCGCAAAGGTTCTCTCTGCTGGAGAGTTTAATGATCGTTATTATCCGTTCATGAGTACGGATCTAAAGACAGCCCAAGGTTACATGGGAATGCCAGTCATGCTCGACGGACTGGGATTGTATGTGAACAAGCGCATGTTAACGTCCTCTGGAAAATCTGTTCCCGTGACCTGGGATGAGTTACGCACGTTAGCGCGTGAGCTTACCGTTCGAAACCAAGATGGAGCGATTGAGCGCGCTGGAATTTCGTTGGGTAGCGCAGAGAACGTCGATCATTTTTCTGACATTCTAGCCATCTTGATTCTTCAGAACGGAGGCAATCCAGGAAAGCCGACGGAAGGCACCTTAGTCAGTGATGCGTTGACTTTTTATACCCAGTTTCTAAAAGAGGATAAAGTGTGGGATGAAACGTTGCCAAACTCAACCTACGCGTTTGCAATTGAGAAGTCTGCAATGTTGATTGCTCCATCGTGGAGATCGTACGAAATTCGACAAATAAATCCCAATTTTGATTTCGAAATCTATCCCATTCCTCAGTTACCTGGAGATCCAGTCAACTGGGCAACGTATTGGGCAGAAGGAGTATCAAAACAGTCCAAAGAGCAGGAGACCGCTTGGAAGTTCCTCCAATACCTTTCCAGTACAGAAGCTCTGGAGAAACTACACACAGGGATGAACTCACAGCGACTACCAGCGGAAATTTATCCTCGAAAAGATATGGCAGATAAGCTCATCAATGACAAGTATATGGGAGCCTATGTTCGCCAAGCATCCACTGCTAAAAGTTGGTACTTAGCTTCCCGTACGTTCGACAAAGGGATCAATGATGAACTCATTGCCTTGTATAAAGAGGCGGTGACTTCAGTCAATAAAGGCTACGGAACTCGATTAGATGATGTTCTAAAAGCGTTAAACACTGGAGTTTCTGCGAGTTTACAGAAATACAATGTACGTCCCTAAACCTCGAATAGATTAACGTTATACAGCACAATGTCTCATTGATAGTCTATTCACGCACATATGCCGCACTATCTCCGCAAGCGGCTTATAGTTGTGAATCCCTAGGTGGAAAAAGGTTAGTTAATCGGTTTGGCTCGAGACAGAAATGATATACTATCGTTTCTATTCGTCATACGACTATCTATGTTTTTTTCCTACCCTCCATACCTAAAACCCTTAGAGTACTACTCACTTCCGTCTCAACAAGAAGTGATAGTTCGTGCCAATGAATCGAAGTCAGCAGGGAAGAAGATTGTTATTACTTCTGGAGTTTTTGATTTACTCCATGATGCACACCAAGCGTATCTTAAAAAGGCCAAAGAACAGGGCGACTGGCTGATTGTCTTATTGGAATCAGATCTTCGCACGAAAGAATTAAAAGGGGAGGATCGCCCAGTTTGGAACCAGGACAAGCGGAGAGAAGAGATTCAGAAATTGGGCTTTGTCGATGATGTACTTATTTTGCCTCCAGAATTCAAAAACCCACTTCGTTATGAAGAGATTGTGATTCTACTTGCTCCAGATATCTATGCAGTTTCTGCAAACTCAGTTGCTCTCGATCACAAGACAAAAATGATGCAAAAGTATAATGGAGAAATGCGAATTGTATTAGATGCGATGGATGGAGTATCTACCACTCAGATCCTTGCCTCCAAATAACATAGTGACAGCCAAAGTATAAATGCTATACTCAACGCCAAAAGGGGTACTATGACATTTAAAATTGAAATTGAACAACCGGGTGAAGGGAAAAAAACTGAACGAGTTGGAACCACAGTTGAATGGGGTACTTCTATACGAATGATTGCCAATCCACAGAATCTTAAACAATTCGTGACTGTGAAAGTTGTAGAATCAGGTTTACACCTACTAACAGATGAATTTGTTCCCGGTGGAAGTTACCGTAATGTAGAAATTGAAGATAACATAGCTCGAGTCTACAAACTTGGAGAACTTACTGTTACTATTACCAGAGAATAACTAGGGAACTTCCTAGCTTGTTTCGTTCAAACTTCTACTTGAGTTTCTTCTGGTTTTTTTCTACGCTGTAGCTCTGCCAAAAACAGTTTGGCAAAGGAGTTGTATGCGACAAGTTTTTTTTGATGTTGAAACAAAGAATACCTTCGATGATGTTGGAGGATATTTCCCTAGTAAGCTGTCCCCCTCTTTTGTGGGAGTATGTGTTCGGGATGGAGAAGGTGATGGAGAGATGATTTCGATCTGGGAGAATGATTTCCCCAAGTTGTGGGAGCTATTTGAAACTGCAGATTTAATCATTGGTTTTAACAGTATTAATTTTGATATGGAGGTCTTACGTTCGCTCTATCCAGGCAACGTGGATGATTTCCCGCATTTAGATCTCATGGTCCGATTCAAGGAAGCAACAGGGCACCGTATCTCGCTGGATGCCATAGCTCTTGAAACATTGGGTCGAGGAAAAACAGGTCATGGGTTAGATGCGATTAAGTACTATAAAGAAGGCCGTCTTGATGAGCTTGCCAAGTATTGCTTGATGGATGTCGCGATTACCCGAGATATCTATGACTGGGGGCGAGCCAAAGGAAGTTTGAAGTTTAAGAACAAGTGGAACCGTCTCATTGAATCTCCCATCGATTTTTCTTTTAGTCCTCGACAATTCGCAGGAACCCAAATGACGTTGCTGGGTATATAAGGAACAATACAATGATCTTGTCATCTCAGCCAGCCAAACGTTGCCACACCGTATGTGCGTGGGCAGTCGATCAAGACCGAGTGCTGTTGGTTCAGCATAAGAAATTGGGAATGTGGTTGGCTCCCGGTGGGCATGTGGAAGAAAATGAGTTACCGCATCATGCTGCGATTCGAGAATTCAAGGAAGAAACTGGGTTAGAATGCACGATTCTGTCCCCCAACAACTCTTTTGTTTCAGAGTCGACAGAGTATTTACCTCTGCCGATGTTTTGCAATTTACATACCATCAACAAACCTCGAGGGGATAGGTTTTGTGAGCAACATTATGCTTGGGGATATGCAGTTCGAGTCCAAGGAGATACGGCTCCTACCTTAGCAGACGACGGTGTAACGGATATTGCCTGGGTCAAGCGAGAAGATCTATCTACCTATCCTCTAACCTCAGAAATCCTCCAAGAAGCACTTTTCATGCTAAATCATTTCCCATCTCTTTAATGTAGGGTTATCCGGTATAATTGTCCCTCTAGAAAAGTAAAGGGTTCTATGGGGAAACTTACAATTCAAAACCTTCACGTATCGATTCAAGATAAAGAAATTCTGCACGGCGTAGACTTGGAGATTAAACCAGGAGAGATTCATGCGGTAATGGGACCTAATGGAAGTGGAAAGAGTACGCTTGCCTATACCTTAGCCGGGCACCCTTTTTATTCCATCACCAAAGGATCTATTCAAATGGATGACGAGGTTCTCAATGAGAAATCTCCAGATGAACGCGCAGTTGCTGGTCTTTTCTTGGCTTTTCAATATCCAACAGAAGTAGCCGGGGTTCGAGTGAATAATTTCTTAAAGGTAGCCTATCAGCAACGCTTTGCCAATGACCCTTTAAAGAAATTTCCAACTGTTCTGGCTTTTCGAAAACATTTAGAGTCCCTGGCAGAGAGTCTTAATGTCAAAAAAGAATTACTATCGCGAGGTTTAAATGAAGGCTTTTCCGGTGGGGAGAAGAAACGACTTGAAATTCTCCAGATGGCTGTCTTAGAACCAAAGTACGCCATCTTAGATGAGACCGACTCGGGGCTCGACGTGGATGCTATTCAAGCCGTAGCAGCGGGAGCAAAACA
>JAGOVC010000049.1 GCA_018060955.1 Candidatus Woesebacteria bacterium
TGACAAGATGGCGAGCGCTACCCAACTACTTACTGCGTTACCCAATAATCGACCAATGTTGATTGCAGAAGGTGGACATCATCATTCTTGGGCCACACAGGAACAGCAGCTTAAACTGAATATGGCCGAACAGTTCGCTAAACTTCCTAGAGAGCTATTTCGCTTTGCAAATACCGATCTACTCAACGAGTGGTATCTGGAACAACTCACTGTTCCTCCAACAACAATTGCGGACTTCATTGCAAAGACGATGCCCAAGTTCGGAGGGACTCTGGGTAGCTTATGTGGAATCTCTCACGATGTGGTTCGAAATTATCTTACTTGGCGTTCCACCCTTCATACACAACTGCAGGAAAGTGCGTTAAGCGATAGAAATAGGGATGTACTCACGCAGTTTCTAACGGCAGTGGAACAACGAACGGGAAGAGGGACAACTCAAGGTGAGGTTCCAGCAGCTCTAGCAAAGCTCCAAGGAAAGAGCAGTCTTCCAACCTTGTATCCAGATCTACTCGCACAAGTTGCCCCAATTCGTTTCGGAAAAAGAACGAGTGATGAAGCCCAACCCTTACTGCGGCAGCAGTCCATCAAAGGATTAGCAGCCCTTGAGACACTCATTGAATTTTTGGAAGTGAATGGCGGCGATATCAAGTATAATGTGAAATTGGGATCTGCCCCAGCAAGCAATAACTAGAGAAATGATGCATTTTTATCGAGGAGGATGTTTGACTTTTGCTGATTGTGTGCCATACTATACAGGTCTTCAAAAGAGCCTTAACTCTTGAGTAGAAATTTCACCAACACCACCCGAAATTTGAATAGTACCCTATTTTTTCAATGTATTTATTAGCATTACTTATCTCCAAGGAGAGTTCCCATGAGTGACGATACTCAAACCCCAGTAACGGATGCAGTGACGATTGACGATATCATTGGCGCGCCAAAGCCAGCTGCCGCAGCCCCAGTTGAATCCAAGCCATTGCCATCTGTTGAGCCTATTACCCGTTCCACCACACCTAGAGAATCTCGTGAACCTCGAGACTCTCGTGGTCCGGTTCGTAGATCTTATGATCGAGGACCAAGCAATCGTGGACGTTACCAGCGAAGTCGACCGCAGAATCAGGACACGATGATTGAGCCAAATGGTCAAGCTGACTATAGTCCCAATCGATTTATTGATCCTAGTAAAGCCATTGAGTTTGGTGGGGAAGTGGATGGACGATTGATTCCTGACGCGGGTGTTGCCTCCGAAATGATCAAAGGAATTTTAGACACCACCACCGAAGGTCATGGAGTACTGCGTGCCACCTACGGTCCTTCGGATCGAGATGCCTATATTAGTACCTCTCAAATTCGTCGCTTTGGATTACGCCCTGGTGACATGGTGGAAGGTCCAGCACGTGCCCCTAAGGAGAACGAACGCTATTGGGGATTATTAAAGGTAGAAATCGTCAATGGATTGCCAGCAGCAGAAGTTGGTCCTCGGGTCAAGTTTAATAATTTAACCCCGGTGTTCCCACGTGAACACATGCGACTCGAAGCTGGAATGGAACCACTTTCCACTCGTTTAATTGACTTAGTTTCCCCTATCGGTCGTGGACAGCGTGGAATGATTGTGTCTCCTCCAAAAGCAGGTAAGACAACCATCATGAAAGAGATTGCTACCGGAATAGCTGCAAACTATCCGGATATCCACTTGATGGCCGTGTTGATTGGTGAACGACCAGAAGAAGTGACGGACATTCGTCGCCATATCGATAAGATCACTGCTGGAAAAGGTGAAGTCGCAGCCTCAAACTTCGATGAACCACCAGAGGATCAAGTACGTGTCGGAGAACTTGCCATTGAACGCGCAAAGCGTTTAGTTGAAATGGGTCAGCATGTGGCAATTCTTTTAGACTCGATTACTCGACTCGCTCGTGCCTATAACTTAGCAATTCCAACCTCCGGTCGTACACTTTCTGGAGGATTTGATCCTGCCGCTTTGCACCCACCCAAGAAGTTCTTTGGTGCAGCGCGTAACTTTGAAGAATTCGATACCCCTCAAGGCAAGAAAAACGGAAGTTTGACGATTCTTGCGACCGCATTGGTGGATACCGGATCCCGAATGGACGATCTCGTGTATGAAGAATTCAAGGGAACGGGAAACATGGAACTGATCTTGGATCGAGCCTTAACGGAACGTCGAATCTATCCAGCCATCGATATTCAACGATCAGGAACACGGAACGAAGATCTGTTGTTTACCCAGAGTGATTACCAGAGTGTCATCACCATGCGACGCATGATTGATATGCTTGGCAAAGATGAACGCACGATGATTTTGTTAGACCGATTAAAGAAAACAAAGACGAACAAAGAATTCTTGGCCTCACTCAAAGAGGGGTAAGCTCCGAAATTGCAGAGCAACTAGCGTTTTATCGTGGGATCGATTATCCTAGCAACACTCATGACGATTGGAAAACACGACAGTATTTTGGCGCAGTTTAAAACCTTTAACCAGTTTTTTAAACGATACTGGAAAGTTCGGGCGTACGCGTTGTTCTCCAAATTCGAATTTCTCAAAGATTTAGTGGTCGATCTCCTCTATAAACGACGAGGGAAGTATGCACGTCCCGTGCTGCATACCTTGTTATTTGTCACGCTCTTTTTTGGGATTACGTTAGGTCCTTTGATTCTTAAAAATGAAACTGCGGAAGCGACTGCTCCCGACACTCTGCCTTCAGGAGTACTACTAGACTCTTCCGGACAAGAAATTGGTGGTACTGGCATTGTGACGGTCCAAGGTGAAGACGTGTTCAAATATCGCGGTGGAGAAATCTTTGAGCATGAAGTCACTCAAGGTGAAACGCTGCAAACGATTGCCAAGAAGTATAACTTGGAAGAGATCACCACGATTACCTGGCTCAATAACATTTCGGAAAAAGATCCCATTCGTCCTGGCCAAAAGCTGCGCATTCTTCCCGTTGATGGGATTCTTCACAAAGTGAAGAAAGGCGACACCATCTGTTCCATTGCCAAGACCTACAGCTTGATTGAAAAAGGGGAAGACTGTGGATCGGGAGCCCAGCCTATCGTTGACTATCCATTCAACACCTTTACCGATGATGAATTCGGTTTACAAGTTGGTCAGTACCTCGTGGTTCCCCAAGGTGTAATGCCAACTCCAGTTCAAAGTCAAACCCGCCCAACCGTGTCACGACCGTCCACCCCCAACGCTGGTTCCGTGAGTGCAACAGGACAGTTTATCTGGCCAGCCTCTGGTCGGATCACACAGGGCTATGCTTTCTACCACAAAGCCTTTGATATCGCGAATAAGGGTGGAGGAGCCATTCTAGCCGCCGATGCCGGACAAATCATTGTGGCAGGATGGAAAGACAACTCTGGGTATGGAAACAGAGTGATGATCGATCACGGTAATGGTTTTGTGACTCTCTATGCCCATATGTCGTCGATTTCTGTCAAAGAAGGACAAACTGTTCGTCGTGGAGATGTCCTAGGCACTATGGGTTCTACAGGACGTTCTACGGGTACTCATTTACACTTTGAAATCCGCCAGGGTGGAGTCAATCAGAATCCAGGAACCTGGTTAAAATAATATGGTAGAAGTTTCAAAACTAGTCTTGCTCAAACCTGAACTATTTCGAGGGACGAAACTACGTATTGTCGAACTCTTGATTGCGCACAATACAAGCACAAAAGAGATTGCAGAGAAGCTAGGAATGTCAGAAGATACCGTGCGAGCGCATCTATACAAACAGCCCGACTCCAAAAAAGGAGATCCAAGGGAAACCATCTGGAGTATCGTCGAGGAACGCGCAGATGGAAGAAGAATTGAAAATCTAACAGGACTTCTGGAATACATGATCACGACAGGTATTGTGGCTGTTGTCCCAATTGATCATCTCCGCGATTAAACGAAGTAGAAAAGTGGGTTACTTCAAAATGAATTACGTGGAGCTTGAAGGAGCTTCTGCTTTCGGAAGTTCAAACCAAAAAGTGGACCCTTTTCCAACTTGCGAACTCATTCCAATACTTCCATTCATCATTTCCGCAAATTGTTTTCCAATATAGAGTCCAAGACCGGTTCCTTCGATGGTGGCCATTTGCTTAAACGATGTGCCGACACGAGAGAATTTCTGAAATAATTTTTCTTGATCTTCCTCTGAGATTCCCATTCCCGTATCCGATACCAGGATACGAATTACAGTACTACGTTGTTCCACACCAATGGTGACAGATCCTTGGGGTGTGTATTTAATGGCATTAGAGACTAGGTTATTTAAGACATCACGGATCTTCATGTCATCGGCAAGCACATACAACTCAGTTTCCAGTAGTCCCACATGATTGATGAGTTCGAGGTTTTTGGCTTTGGCTTGAGGATCATAAATCTCAATTGTTTCTTTGATCACCTTCGAGAGGGGAATGGGCTTAAGCTCTAAGCTCACACGTCCACTTTCAATTCTTGAAACATCGAGCAAATCATTGACCAGCACAATCAATCGCTGGATGGATTCATAGGCAATGGTCAGATATTCATCCAGCTTTTCGGGATGTTCTTTGCCTTTATGCAGCGCCATCCAAAGATAATTTTTCACCGCATTCATTGGACTCTTAAGCTCATGACTTGCCATGGAGAGAAATTCGTCCTTGAGCATATCCAGTTTCTGAAGCGCTTCGTTTGCTTGTCGAACACTCTCGTGCAGTTGAGCACGATCGATGGCAATGGCTATCAAATTAATCACTTCTTCGAGTGTTTGTTTTTCGGCTCTCGACAGGTCATCCGCCGGTTTTGTTAGCCCAACTGTCAGACTTCCTACGCTTTTTGTCCCTAACGCGATGGGATAAATAATAAGGGTTTTAATGCCAGTCAGGTTCTCAATGTCATCAGCGATTTCTTGGCTGACAAATGGAGTAACGATATCTAATACGTTTCCAGTAATTTGGCGTTTATTTTGATGAATGGATTGTGCGATTAAATTTTGAGGATCATTAATTTCCAAACAGAGCTCTTGTAAGGGTTTGCCAATCAGTTCTAATGATTTTGCGATACCTTCTGAATTAGTAATGGCAACGGGGTAGAAGTGTTTTTCATCAGGTAATACCAGTGAGAGCATGGAAAATGAGATGCTTAGCTCATCGGAGAGTGTATCGACGATCTTTTGACACACGTCCTTAACATCGAGGGTAGCCATGCTGATTTCATACAGCTTGGACAGCACCCCTAATGTTTTATTATGAATAGCAAGCTGAACATTTTGTTCATACAACTGTTTTGCAATATCTGTTGAGCCAGAAGCATCGTTTGGATTCACAGTTGTAGGATCGGACATCCTTACATCCTAACAAATTCGAAAGCAGAAGGGAACAAAAGATCTGTTCCTAGCACTTTTTGAGTGACGCAGTAAATTTATCAAATCCTTCAGCCATCACATACTCAATGTGGAGTTCCACTTTTTCTGACTTGTTAACTTGCAGCTCATTAAGCGGAATAATGACCGGCATATTCAGATCTGTGGTGCCCCAAAGTGACTGGGTCGGCGTTAAATGGATTTTTGACTCGAGCACGAGAGCATTACATGTACCGGGATTTTGAATGTCGAGCGTCATTTTCGCATTCACGTGCGTCTCAACCGGCTGATAAAAATTCACATCGGCATAGACAGTTCTTTTTGAAAGGTACTGCTTAACTTTCTTTCTGACCCCAAAATTTCTGGCCTGAATAACAAAAGGCATGTGGAACCCATAGAAGTCGAAATCGTAGTCAATTAATGTAGCAACACATTGATAGCGAAAGGGGATGATTTTCGTTCCAGGATGGATAACCTTTTGCGCATGTAACGCATTAATGACAGGCGCTTGTTGTTCCCCAACCATGCCAGTATCCATAAGCTCCATCGTAATGACGTCGACCGGGGGAAGGGTTGAGAGCGTTTTTGCATCTGCATGAATGACATCAACGATATTCTCCAGACCATTTTGTTTGACGTTTTTGCGTGCGAAATGGACGATGTCCTCTGCGATGTCGATCGCATACACTTTTTTTGCACCGGCACGAGCACTCATCATCGCAAGGATTCCAGATCCAGTGCCGATATCCAGCGCTGTACAGCCTGGAGTCACCACATTTTTAATTGCATGTTGAAAGGCTTTGGTGCGGCGGAAATCCAGTAAACATTCTCCCACAACCATCAGATTTGAAAATACATCCATATTCGAAGTAGATTACACGTCCGAGTATATTATTGCAAGATTAGAGGGAGGTCTTTTGTAGAAATGGAGATATTCGCCTCGCGCAGGGCATCTTTACACACTTCAATAGAGGTGTTGCCAAAGATCTGGGCGTACTTATCGACTAACTCAATCAAAATCTGTTGAGGATCAGTATTGGTGTCTGGGATCTGAACGGAATTTTGCGAGACAATAACCCCTTTGACCTTACTAGCTTGTTGTGTGGCTAAAGGCCCGATGATCTCTGTCTGATGTTTAACAATTGCGGTAGCGATTTCGCTAGCAACTGAATTGCTCAACATATGGTTTATTTACTCTTACGCAATCTCTGGTTTACTAATCTTAATTCTAAAACAGCAAGTGTCATCATTGTATAGGCGGTTAAATAGATATAGTCGTTAATTCTTCCACCTTCCCAGGTTCCTATACTATTCTGGTATAAGAAGGTGAAATCAGCCAAATATTGTAATAAAAAGGCAATAAGTAGAAGAAAAATTCTCGAACGCATGATTCCACCAAGGTATTTGAAACTGAGAACATACACAAGCAATGCTAGGGAAATATAGATTGCTTGACCAAACGGATTTCCTAAATCGATCAGCGTTTTGATAGGTTCAGAAAGATTTAACTCATACCCGCGTAAAAATAAGTAGTACGATGCGGATAATAAGAGTACCGGATACAGAATGACTTGGATCCGATTCTTTAGGGTGCTACTTCCCAACTGGGCTCTCACTGCCTTTGCCAACAACAGCATTCCGAAAATGTAGAGAGGAATACTTCCAAAAAAACCTAAATCTCCGATGGAAGGATAGGGGATTTCGACATGTAAGACATAGGCATAATAGGAATAGGCGAGCTGTCCGAATTCTTGCGACAAGAGTCCACCAGCAAAACACAAAATTGCTTTTCCAAATACACTACGAGATCCGCCCCATTCCTGAGCAGTTTGATATCCCCAAAAGGCTCCCCACAATGCAATCAGTCCATACACTGCAGCAAATATAGATCGTTGATCAGGTGTTGCACTCGGAGCCTGTACCAGAAGCCACCACAGGCTCAGGCCTCCAAAGAAGAGTCCAGTG
>JAGOVC010000050.1 GCA_018060955.1 Candidatus Woesebacteria bacterium
TGATATCTAGTATAAATCATCCTATACTCTATATACCTACAAATACAGAAGCTTTCTTTATAGACCCATTGAATCAGCTCTAGCCTGCATCGCAGGAAGAACAATTGAAATCAGCGTTTCCAGATCGATATTCAGATGAGTAAGACCTTCAAGAATTTCTTCACGAGTTGCTCCTTTGGCAAAGGATTTCTCCTTGAACTTTTTGGCCACACGTTCTGCTGTAACAGTAGCTATCTTCTTTTCCGGCATGACTAACGCACAGGCGACAATAATGCCAGTTAAGTGATCACAGGTATACAGACTCCATTCCATTAAAGAGTCTGGTGGTCGTTGACCCTGTAAATGCTCATAGTTGTGAGTCCGAATACTGTCTGCCCAGAGTGCATTAACACCCAGTTTTTCTAATTCTTGCGACAGGACTACGGTATGTTGGTCGGGAGTCTCTTCAGTCTTTTCCCAGTCAGCATCGTGGAGCAGACCTACTAGCTCCCATGATTGCTGATTCTCACGTACTTCTTCTGAGCGATTGGAAGAAAAATAACTCCAGAGCCCAGACATTGCTGCCTCTACGGCTAACATATGAGACTTTAAGTTTTGATTCGAAATGAGTTGATCGAGTAATCCTACTGCCTGGTCTCGAGAGATTGTTATCGATTGGGAGTTTCCCGATGTAGGCCTGGATTGCGATGCTTTCTTCACTTTTGGCCCATTTTGATGCAACATCAAGGCAGAGATCCGTTGCTGCTCTTCTGTGGGGCGAAGTGTTGGAAAGGCGATGACTTCTTTAATCGACCAGGTATTGGTCAAAAACATTACGAGTCGATCAATCCCGATTCCAATTCCACCTAATGGAGGAAGACCATGTTCCATTGCTGCGATGAAATCCTCATCTAGTGGCTGGGCTTCTGCGTCACCCTCTCGCATGTTCTTTTGTTCATTTTCAAACCGAGCGCGTTGATCGAGTGCGTCAGTAATCTCACTCCAGCCGTCTGCCATCTCTTTGGTTCCTACATATAACTCGAATCGTTCCACAAATCCCTCTTTACTTCGGTGTGCCTTGGCAAGAGGACTCACTTCCTTGGGGTAATCGATAATCCAAGTGGGATTGAGTAATTGCTTAGTGGTTAAATGATCAAAGAGAGCAAAGATTGCTTTGCCTCGAGCAAAACTACCAGTCATCTCAATGGATTCTTTTGCCAGTAGTTCAACAAGAGCGTCATCAGATAGCTGATCCACGTCAATATTGTTGTACTGCTTTAGGGCGTCGGTCATGGTGATTCTTGGCCAATTGCCGGAGAGATCAATCTGAGTCTGACCAACATCAATCGTCTGTGACTGATAGAGCTTGTCACACAGATGCTTAAATAGTCCTTCAGCCACATCCATCATGACCGTGTAGTCTGCATAAGCGTGATACCACTCAATCATCGTAAATTCTGGCTGATGCGTCTGATCAATCCCTTCATTTCTAAAGTTTCGTGCAATTTCAAAAACACGTTCATATCCACCAACGATCAGTCTCTTTAGATACAGCTCTGGAGCAATACGCAAAAAGAAGTCACTATCGAGCGCATTCATGTGGGTAGAAAATGGTTTGGCATTCGTTCCCCCATAGAGAGGTTGTAGTACAGGGGTTTCTACCTCTACGAAATTGTAGACATCCTGCAAATAGCGACGAATTTCCTTCTCGATTAGCCAGCGAGCATCTAAAACCTTCTTAACTTGTGGATCAATGAGCATGTCTAAATAGCGATTGCGAAAGCGAACTTCCTTGTCCTCGATTCCTTGAAAAGATGCAGGGAGTGATCGGAGTGCTTTTGAGAGGACTGTGAAACTTGAAGCTTCCACGGTGAGTTCGCCCGTTTTCGTTTCGATGATCTTCCCTACTACACCCAGATAATCAGAGGAATCAATCAGTGTAACCAACTGCTTATATGCAACTACTCCTACAGCTTCTTCCTTGACCATGACTTGAATCGTCGCGGTCTGATCCTTTAGGTTTAAAAAGGTAACTTTCCCGTGTTCACGCTTCGACATGATACGTCCTGCTGTGGAGACATCATCCCCAAGAGCAGCACGACAAGCTGCGATTGTATGGGTTTTGTTATAGCTATAAGGGTGTGGAAGAATTCCTTGTTCCTCTAACTCCTTGCGCTTTGAGATTTTTGCTTGAATAGTTTCATCGAGACGGGACATAGAATCACTTTATATTGGTATAGGTAAACCTATTATACGGGTTTCTTGATAAAAAGGCAGTTGAGAGCTACATGCGCCAGGACCCATTGGTGTAATGAGCTGGATTAACAACTTTCTCTGAAGTAACTTGAAGGCTGAAATCGCTCGAATTAAGTGCAATCTCAATTGGCCTTGAGAGAGTACGTAAGAACCCGTCGGTTAATCCTACATTAGCGTAGATTAACACAATAAATTCCTCTAAAGACTGAACTTGTTCAACTTTTACATTATGTCCGGTTAACTGTCGATTCAGTACCGCTTCGATTTCTCTGACGACTGACATCTCGTATGCTTCTGGGACTTGTATCTCAATTAATGCCATAGATTCCTTAATCTCTATTTTCTATTACCTTTAGGTCCTGTTGTGACTTCGAAATATCTATCGAGACCCTTTATACCGCCTAATAGGTAGGCCATTTCGATAGTTTGTTCTGCTTGATAGCGAAGAGGTTTCCCATATCTATCAACTACAACGACTACATCCTCGTCATCATTATCCCCATCGTGAACGAATTGGCCATTAACGATATCTGTCATATGTTTTCTTGTTTTTGTACGGTGTTTAGTCTAACTCGAGATCGTTAGTTACCAAAATTAATCAGAAGATGTTAAAATATTGTTGTATCTGTAATACCTGTTACATATGAGAACTATTACTCAAGCCGTTCGTGAGATTTTACTGTCTTCGGATGTGGCACAAGAAGCTTTGTCATTGCAGATTCTTAATCTATCTGCGTATGCCAAACACATTCAACCAGAGGTTGAAAAACTCACTTGGAAAGAAGTTAAACCTGGAACCATTACCGTGGCATTATTCCGTTTACAGTCAGAGTTTGGGAAATTGTCTCTGCTTCGGCCACAGGTCAAAATTGATACCTTAAGTATTCAAACGGATTTAGTCGACTTAAGCTTTGAAAAAACAGAAGTACTATTGTCACGTATCCCTACCTTACATACGACCCTTCTCCACACTCCCAGAACCGTCTTTGTCCAAACGGTTGGAATGCATGAGGTTACCTACATTGCTTCCAGAGGTTTGCAGGATGGAATCATTTCTCACCTGGGGCAACCGGTAAAGTGCATTCATGAAAACTTGGTAGGAATTAGCATGGGTTTTGATGACTCCTATTTATTAGTTCCCAATACGATCTATACCTTGATCTCATCAGTGGCATCCAAACGCATCAATATTATCGAAATAGTATCGACCTTAACGGAGCTCATGGTTGTTGTAGATCAAAAAGATCGTGAAGCTTGTGTCAAAGCGTTAGAACCACATTTCCAACCTACATCTTAAAGAACAACATTTCCCCTTGTGTCTTCGTTGGAATGACATGGGGAACTTGGTGACGAAAGGAGATAAACCAGGACCCTTTCTTCATCTCCTGTTTGGCTTTTGCGTAAAGCTTTGCCATATGGTGTGGAATGAAAAAGGTAAAAACAACATCGGCCTTAGAAAGATCTACATACCAAAAGTCTTTAAAGAGATAGGTGTATGAAGGAAAATTCCCTTGACGAAGTCGAAAACGGGTTAGGAGATAGCGAATGGGATCTAATTCCACCCCGGTTACTCCACTAGGATGTCGTGTAGCCATGGCTTCCATCACTTCCCCATAGCCAGAGCCTAAATCAATCACTTGATCGCCAGAATGAATGAACGGAAGGATTTTCTTGATTTCCAACGCAGGAGTTGGTAAATAATTGGATCCACGCTTCATCAGATAGGACTGAATGATCAGGTACCCCGTAATGAGGAGATAGCAAATGAAGATTAGTAGTTGTACTCCCAATGATCCAGGGAGTTCCATCATTGGATGGAGGCTACTTTATATTTGATTTTCCCGGCTGGGGCATCTACTTCTAGCTCTTCACCTTCTTTTTTACCTAAGAGGGCTTTTCCAAGAGGAGAACTTTCGGAAATCTTCTTTTCTGCTGGGTTTGCTTCCCATTCTCCCACGATCTGATAGGTATGTTTAATCTTGCCAATATGCACGGTTACTGTAGACCCTACTCCTACAGAGGAGCGGCCTTTCTTGGCCTTGATCACCTTTGCTTTGGAGAGTAGTTGTTCAAGCTCCGCAATTCTGCCTTCCATGAAAGCCAAATCTTCTCGAGCAGCATGATATTCGCTGTTTTCTGAGAGGTCACCAAATGAGCGAGCTGTTGCTACGCGATCAATGGCAACTTGCAATTTATTGTTTTTAAAGTCAGTAAGCTCGGCAACAATTTCGTCGTATCCTTCTTGTGTTAGTATGACGTCATCCATGGCGTTCATACGCCTCCTTTTTATAAAATGACGCGCTTTCTGTTAGCGCGTCTCTATCAGCACATTTCAAGAAATTGTACAGAATCTACGGGCCTTGTCTAGGACATGAATAATAATATTACAGGTTCTTCAATCAGCTCAGTCATCCGTGTTCCAATCAACAACACTCTCCATGAAACCCATGGCAAAATTTGCTCTGTCTGTAGCATTTAGTCTCTTAAGGAGTGGCAAAATAAGCTTGATGTATTGCAATACCAACGTGTCCTCGTCTGTCACTTGCTCATACTGCACAATGTTCTGTTGATTTTTTAAGACTAAATCATAGACTGGAGTCATTAACTCAAGTGAGAGTTGCCAACCTCCAAAGTTACCATTTTCAGTTAGAAAACTCCACACGCTGATAGCAAATGGTACTTCATCTGGCTCAAAATTGTCTTCTATTCTTTTTGCCATAGTTATGCTCCAGATCGTCGTTTTCGGCTAACTTTAAGTTCCAATATTGCCTTTCGTAGTTCACCCTCAGCGATCTGCATTTCTGTCTTGGATAATTTCTGATTTTGCATGGAATCATAGGCACGTTTACGTGCTGCTTCTGCCCGTGCCTCATTGATATCTTCACTACGGACAGCAGAGTCTGCTAAAACGATCACTTTGTTGTCCGGTTCAACGTTCATGAAGCCACCGGTCACTGCAAAAATATGCGCTGTACCTTTTATCCGGTACGTTAACTCCCCATCTGAGAGCTTGGTCATTAACGGAATGTGACTGGGAAGAATCGTAACTTCACCAGTAGTAGTCATGGCAGTGACTGACTCTACTTCTTGATTGAGAAGCTCTTTCTCTTGGGTGACGATGGTGAGTTTGAGTGGCATAGTGTGATAGCTATAGTTTATACCGTAGTTTGAATAGGTTTCGCTGACAATTCTACTAATCGTTCTTGGTTGTCATCAGGTGCCACAATATTTCTTCGGATCTGCTGACACCTACTGCAGTGATAGATAATCTGCTGCTTCCCAGATCTAATCTCTAGTCCGATTGGCTCTAACACTCCTCTACAGTTATTGGCTCGATCTCCTGGCTCATTATCGACATGTAAACCAGTTAGACAATACGGACAATGATCTCTACTACTACTTGGGTGTGGCAGTACGTTCTTGCCACACTGTACACAGTCAAAACTGTCATTGCGTTGTATGAACACGTTAGTGTCTCCAATATCTGCTTGCATCAATCAATTGATGATCTTCTGGATGTGAGTCCTTGCGTGGTCCGTAGTAGACAGCAATGAAATTGTACAATCTACCATCTTTTAAGTTCACTAGTGCTTGCATAAAGCGATCCAAATCAAACGCGTCAGACCCAACTCTAGGTATACCTTCATTGTGAAGATTTAATATGTCACCCATACTCTACTTCCACTCGATACATTAAAGTGTCTTTGCTTTCTCTATAGCATCTTCAATGGTTCCTACCATATAGAATGCTTGCTCTGGCAGATCATCGTGCTTCCCTTCCAAGATTTCTTTGAACGATCGAACAGTATCCACTACCTTCACATATTTTCCAGGAATATTGGTAAAAACTTCTCCCACATAGAATGGCTGGGACAAGAACTTCTGAATCTTACGTGCACGGCCAACAATTAATTTATCGGAATCCGAGAGTTCATCAATTCCAAGGATCGCAATAATATCTTGGAGTTCTTTATACCGCTGTAATACTTTCTGTACTCCGCGAGCTACATTGTAGTGATCTTCTCCAACGGTAGCAGCAGTCAGAATCTTTGACGAGGAAACTAATGGGTCAACTGCTGGATAGATGGATTGTTCAGCCAATGCACGATCCAATGAAATGGTGGAATCGAGGTGCGCAAAGGTTGTTGCTGGAGCAGGATCGGTATAGTCATCTGCCGGCACGTATACAGCTTGAAATGACGTAATGGAACCCTTCTTTGTAGAAGTGATGCGTTCTTGGAGAGCAGCCATTTCTGTAGCCAAGTTGGGCTGGTATCCGACTGCCGATGGAATTCGACCTAACAGAGCAGATACTTCAGATCCAGCTTGGGAGAATCGGAAAATGTTGTCGATAAAGAGCAACACATCTTCCCCACGGTCATCACGATAGTACTCGGCCATGGTTAGAGCTGTTAACGCAATACGTAAGCGGTTACCAGGTGGTTCATTCATTTGACCAAAGCACATAATCGTACTTGCCAATACGCCGGAATCTTTCATCTCGTGATACAGGTCATTTCCTTCACGAGAGCGCTCTCCCACACCCGCGAACACGGAGTGACCAGAGTGCTCTTCGGCAATATTACGAATGAGTTCTTGAATAATAACGGTCTTTCCGACACCGGCTCCACCGAATGCTGCCACTTTACCACCTCGAGCAAATGGGGCAATCAAGTCGATGACTTTGATTCCGGTTTCGAGCATTTGAGCGGAAGTCTCTTGATCGGTGAGTTCTGGAGCTTGTTTGTGGATGGGTGCAAAATGAGTAGCCTTAACAGGGCCTTTTTTATCAATCGGATCTCCGACGACGTTAAAGATACGTCCCAATGTTTCATCTCCCACCGGAACCATAATTGGAGCACCCGTATCTTCGATCTCCATACCACGAACAAGACCTTCTGTTGGACCAAGTGCAATTGTACGCACATCGGTACTATTGAGCTGTTGTTCGACCTCAAACGTCAGGACACCTTTATCTTTGCGGGTCAGTGTTAGCGCGTTATAGATAGCAGGCAGATTTT
>JAGOVC010000051.1 GCA_018060955.1 Candidatus Woesebacteria bacterium
GTTCAGCCATATTCAGTTTAAGCTGCTGTTCCTGTGTGGCCCAAGAATGATGATGTCCACCTTCTGCAATCAACATTGGTCGATTATTGGGTAACGCAGTAAGTAGTTGGGTAGCGCTCGCCATCTTGTCACCTGCGGAAGTAAAAATAACTTCATTAACAGGAAACTCCGGATCATCCACTGCGGACTTAAAATTCTTTCGATTGATTTCCGGTTCTTGCGCAGAACCCACGGCGTTCCACGTTGCCCGTTTTACATCCTTTTGAAACTGTTCTGCATGCGCAGAAAGCAGTTTATATAATTCATCTCCCCGACCAGCACCACGTAAAAACCACTGTTCTGTCAAAACGTTAGTTACAACCATTTCAATTCGTTTTTTGTAGATCTCGTAAAACTTTTTCCCACCTATAGATTTCATTTTCATCCCCATCTCTTGTGCAATCGAATCAAAAAAATCAGCCCCGCCTGAGGTTAGGAATGCGGCGACTACGCCCGCTATTTTAGTTCCTGCAGATTCGTTGGAGTTGAGCACCGCTTCGATGTCGGCCCAATAGTGTGAGCTTCCACCTTCGGGACGCACCGCGGGATGTCGAAGAACCGCACTAACACTCCGTACTCTAGCTGGAACGTTAACCTGTTGCCCCCCAAGAGTTTGTTTTCTCTCCTTTCGTGCTTCTTTGATGGCGCCTCCAAAGACCACATCTCCTTGTAGTGCTTGCCCAGCTCCCATCGAGTGGCCGTTGGCAATAATGTCACGGGGTGGAAGTAGCGTATAGGATGCCTCTTCTCCAGGTCTTGCGGCCGCATCATTTCTATCAAGCAGCAGTGGAGACTGTTGATACAGTCCTAACAGTGTTGAGACTGTTTGCACGGCCACTGCAACATCGAGCGTCCCAGCACCTCCATATTCTGGACTCCGATTCTTATCCCAATCCATTTCCCCTGTGGCAAAACCGATAAACATGCGTCCCTTATCCCATTTTTCAGCTGGAACTTGTGACAAGCTACGGCGAGCATTATCAATTCCCCGCTCATCTAATTTGCGATGCATGGCAAGCGTACTGGTCCATCCCAGCACATCGGTAATCACTGTCTCTGCTTGGGAAAACTGTTGTTGAAAAGCTTCGGTGTTGGCTGCAAAAAAAGCACGAGGATCTCCTTTCGCCTGTTCCCATTGCTCTTTTGATAGATCTAGGGGCATGGAAATCAGTACTGGCATATCTACCAAACCGATATCTTTTTTAATCGATTCCAGGCACCGTACAATGTTGCTCTCGGGTACACCAGCACTTTTTCCCACAGCCGTTATGTATTCTTTAAAAGAGAATTTAACCGAGAGTAAGGGATGTTCCACCGCACCAATTAATTGGTTATCCTCTACCAGCGCAGTCTCAGGATAATCTTGATCGATTGATACTTCCAAACTTTCAAATTTTTCCAGATCAAATACTTGTGCCAGCGCAATCGTGTGCTCAACGTTACGATACTGATAGATTGCTTCCAATGTCTCTTCTGGTAACTTCGCAAGCTTATCTGGATCTGTTTCTTGAACCTGACGTTTGATGAGCTTTGGAGTCTGCGTCTCCTCAATCGAGGCTCCAGGAACAGAAACTAAATTAAAACGTATTGCAGTTTGCCCTGCATCGGAGTACATACCAATATCTTGAACAGAGCGACCGATTCGTTCTTTGAGCTGCTGTTTTTCCCTGCTCCCTTTCCTTCGAAACTCCATGACTTCAGCTTCCACTTCTTTTGGAATAGACTCATCATCGGTACGTTCAGCGTCGCTTTCTGTGCGACCTTCACTTCTTTGGGGTCGCATCGACGCAATTAGACTCCAAAATGTCTCCCTTCTACTCCGCTTTTGTTCTAGTTCAGAGACAGGTGTATCGGGTTGTTGCTCGGCTGGCGGTTGTTGTGCAGCGTCGTATGCCATACGGTTTCACTCTATGGAGTAATGTAAGAAAAATCAAGGAAAGACTATTAATGATTTCTGCGACCTAATGCTGCGAAACCTTTGATTATTCCATTAAACACACCTGCATTTTGTGATACTCTAGCTTCATTGTTTTTGTCCCTTGTATCTTCTAATTGAGTCTTCCAGCCATCTAGTTCCCCTTGTGGTGAAAATAATTGGAACTTCTTTCGAGGATGCTTATTGTTATCAGCAGCAAACATAATGAGCGCATCAAGCACAACATCAATATGTCTTTCTAAGTCTGCTAGCTGCGTGTGGATTTTGACTTGAATCGCATCCTCAATGAATACATGGAGTGACTCCAAATTCAGTGGTTTTGCAAGGACTCTTGGTAACTCCTGCAGCATCTGATCATTGCCTTTAAATACAAGTTCACGGTACGCAGCGATAACAAGATTTCTCTCGGTATCATTTGTAGGCAATATCTGTCTAATCGCTTCTTGAATGGTTTTCCAGCTTTGATCTGGCATGGTTCGAATCGAAAGAACTAACCCTTCTGCGGGGGAATCTACGATACCCACAGCCCCTATTCCATCAATTTGAGTGGTGGCATCCATTGCTAGAGAGTCTGTTTGTGCGGAGTAAAAACTCGTCACCCTAGAGCGGTCCGGTCGTTTTTCCAATAGTGTTGAGGTGTTTGAAGGAACTGAGATCATAAATTGTTGTCTGTTCACACCGTCAACAAACCGCTTCCCCACAACTCGATCCCCCACTGCTTTACTCACCCATTCTAAGCGTCGCTTCTGACCTGCCAAGGTTGCAAAAAAGGAGGCACTCCCTTTTCCCTGCATTGCCCAAGCTTTTTCGCGCATAAATCTAGATGATGTTCCTAATACTGCCTTTGCATAGTCATGTCTTTCTTCTCGCGTTGCTTCTCCAGCTACAACCTTTTTCGCTAACCGTAATAAATCATCGTTTGCCAGACTAAATGCGACATCCAATAATGATTCAGAAGTGCTCTTCTGCATGACCACCATTTGTCCTGCTTCCATACCAAGGCTGTGACAGGCTAGTTGAATAATGTCTGGCAAGGTAAAGCTTGATGCACATTGTAATTTCTCTTTCACTCCTCGTGGAACTTCATAGAGTTGTCGGACCAGTTCTAATTTGCCTCGAATTTTCTGATAGCTTTCCAGAGGTACTGTGCGTTGATCAAATTTTTCAGTCAGTACTACTCGAGTAGGTATGTAGTTTTCTAATTGACTATCCTCGATTGGATCGGCAGGAAACCTATTCCATAGTGAATCACCTTCAACATGACGATACTTATTAGCAAGATCTGATGTAGCCTTCACAGTTTCCTGCTGAGATTGGACCCCATCCCAGTCACGATGCGTCACTCCGATATCTGATGCAGTAATGACGCGTTTTTTCGTTTGTGTATCGATTTTTATCCACGGCTTCACTACTCTGGCTACATGTTCACCGGTAAAAAAGGATGAATCATTCACCGTATCCAATAACTGTTTTACTCTGCGATTTTCTTTATCCACGATATTCTCTGGTTCCAAGAAAACCATGGTTTGCTCGGTCGCTTCATGCCCAAAAATCTTGCGTAACAAAGGGTTCTGAGAAGACTCCTTGTGTTTTCCATAGGTTGCAGCTTTTAATTCTCGTTGCGCTGCCGGTGCGACTCTACTCCCTTGTTGAACATCTAGACTTAATAATATCCCCTCAATCTCTCGGACTGCAGTTTCTTTTGGAGTTTGTTCAAACCATTCCTGTCGAGGTAGGCGAACACGAAAATACCGCGTATCATCTTGGAATACCGCAATGATTGCCTTCGTCTTTTTGTTGAGTGGATCTTGAAAATATTGCTCGATGTGGGAATAGTACTCGATTGCCACCTGTCGTCTAAAGGGTAAGGTTTTGAGGAATTCAATATCTTGATCACCATGTTCACAACGAAAAGCATGACTGGACGCTTGATTGAGTAGTCGTTCGTCCGGTGGACTTTCTGGAATAGGTAATTCTCGACGCAATCGAATTGTCCAGAAGTTTTTCCACAGATTGTCAAAGTCTCTCAATAATCCCGTTGCGGCCATTGGGAAAAATGCGGTTCCACTGATTCTGCGTTTTAAGGTTGGCTTCGTATCACCCAACAGACGTAACCAATCTTCACAAGCCCGCATGCGTTCATTTAATATTTGGAGAACATGCTTTGCCTCATTCTTTTCTTTGGCAATCTGCTCTCTAAGATCTTGATCGCTAGTAGGTTTTCGAATTTGTTTAAGCAACACGGGAACAGCGTTCCCTGCATACATGTCGTCCACTTGCTTTTCAATGGATGGTTCAACATCCGATTGATCATCGGGTTCCTTTAGATTCTTCTCTAGAGCATGGGTCGTCAATGCATAGTTTTGTACCGTCAGCCCATAGGTTCGTCGCAGTTTCTGAAATTCCTCCATTTCCTCTCTTGGGAAAATGAGGGTGTCGCCTTCTCCCAAATTTGACAGAGAATCATCTAACCTCTGGTGGTCTTGAATATGATCAAAAACAGATTCAACAGCTGGATCCAACGGAGCATTGAGATTGTGATGCAGTTCACCATTTTTGTCGTAATCAGACATGCGTTGATAGTACCAAGGCTTTGGTAGAAAAAGAAGAGAATGGCAATGAAAATTAGTTTTGTGAGCTTGGTTCTGCTACCACAATTAAACGCTTCCAAGTGGTTCCTGGAGGCCAACATGTCTGGAGGATTAAACGTTCTTTGTCGGTCTGAGGTTGTAAAAAGGACACATCATCGGGTTCGACAATCTTGCGTTCCTTGACTATGTAGTCGAACTCTTTTCCCCAAAACCAGACCTTAATACTGTCTCCAATAATCAGATCCTTTAAGGAATAGAAAAGTGCGTTATAGCGAGAAATATTCCAGCTTCCGTTAGTGGAGTGGCCAAACACAAAAATCGTTCGATTATGGGTGTTGTCCTCTCCTGGAAGTCCCGTCCCTGCTGCGTGCGCCACACCAAGCTTTAGTGCCTGAGCATATTCCTTCTCTACTGCAGGATTGACGTTGGCAATGATCTTGGAATCTACTCCCAACTTTGGAATCAAAATCTGGAACTGCTTATCGGGTTCTGGATTCGGAGTTGGAGTTGCGCTAGCGCTCGGGAGTGGAGATCCAGTTTGATCGCTAGCACTGGGAGTCAGTGAGAAAATAATTTTCTGTTTCCAAGAATTTGCTTCCAGTGCCACCATAGGTCCAACAGTCATCAACATCATCACGAGTGATGTGGCGATTAACACTCGACTAAACAGGTGGGAAACAGAAGGGACTTTAACACGTGACACTCGGGCTTTAATGGCATCTAATAGGGTTAAGAGACGTGTACGTAATTGTTGAATTACTGCTTGTATCTTCCTTCCCAAATCAAGACTTGGGAAATGCACCGAAGGAAGCTGCAAACCCCGGATCGACGGCAAAGAAACATCAACTGGCACAGGATGGATGAAACTTACAATTTCAGAGAACTGTGACTTCCAATCCGGTATTGAAATGGAAGGCATCGATGGTCGCGGGATCGGGTGAATTCTTGTGGTCGCAGAGCTCTGTAGTCTGGTCGCATGATCTCGTACCCAAGTTTGACCTCGAGAACTAATAGTGTGAACGGTATCTTGAATCTTTCGAGCGCCACGAGATTCTAGAGTTTTGAGGAAAACAAACAGGTCCGCTAATATGTCGTGGATCTGTGAGCGAAGAGCTGGCATTTTGGTAGCCACTTCTTCAAGCTCTGCTCGGAGTTTCCAGTAGTGAGATCGAATCCAAATAACACCAGGTTCTACCCTGTCAGCCACTGACAATGGTGTCTGCGGAATGATGACCCGATCAATGATTCCAAAGTGGTGTTGTGACGAAAGTAACTCTGATTCCATGGCTGGAATCGTAATTTTTTGCGGTTTGGGAACAACCATTTCTTCCGTTTGCTTGGAAATTCCCGTTGTGAGTATTTCTAAGTAGTCATGAAGCTTACTCGTATCCCCTGCATTCCACCGCACTAATGTGGGATCTTCTGCAAGAAATGCGAATGGTTGACGCTCGGATACTGGTTGTGGAGGAGGAGTATCGACTGATTTCTTGGGTACAACTTCCACGAACTCGCTTTGTGGTACGGCTGCCGTTGGCTCAGGTACTGAAATTGACTCTACACTCTGTGCAAATCCGGTAGTCTGCCCTCTGACCGGATCTGCACGCAATGTAGACTCCACTGTTGGAATACTGACTTGCTGCTGTGTTGGAGGTTTTGTTGGAATTTGTTCCTGGTGTTCCAAGAGTCCTGCCCGAGCCAAAATCGCCTGGGCACCAAGGGATAATGCAGGAGTAAGGGGTGTTGGGTTATTGACCTTCTGCTTTAGCGCAGAAGCAAACACCGGAACATCGGGAATCCCTTTTTGGGTACGATCAAAAATGACTGCAGAAAGTGGAAGTGTTTGTGTTGTTTTCGACATAGGGCAGTATGTCTAGGCTTGTTTTCAACCAGGGCGTCCCTTGGGAGAGACGCCCCGCTTGTTGTACGTCAAATGTTATAGACCACGACGGTGTAAGTAAGCACCGACGAGAGCCATAGTTACAGAGGATCCTAAACCGATGAACATCGTTGCACCAGTTTTTGGCAAGGTAGAAACAGTTGTGGTTCCTAGCACTTGAGGCTTCCCTCTCCAGTTTCCAAAGACCATGAGTTGGTTATCACCTTTTTTGATATAGATGGTAACTTCGGATGGGGTTGTAGCTGTCCAACCATCTTGACCTTTTTCTCGAATACGAACTTGAGTTCCTTCAGGTAGAGTGACAACGCCACCTTCTCCTAAGGAGTTCTCAAAGGTTTCATAATCGCGCCAATTGTTATCGGCGTTTTGATCCCATTGGAATTTCCATGAGAGTCCTTTTTCACTGTTGTTTTGGTATCCATCACCATTCTGGTCATGATACTTACGGATCAAGAATCCACCGGTCTTACGGGTGTCACAGCTGTTACTTCCCAAGCTGTCTGGGTGACGGCAATACTTAGTATTCCCATCTTGGTGACAGACTAATCCAGGGGCACACTGGTTATTGTCCGTACAGACTGCGTTACACACTAAAAGTGGAGTTGCAGTTGGTGTTGGACTAGGTGTAGCTGTTGGCGTAGCCGTAGGTGTGGCAGTTGGTGTAGCCGTAGGCGTCGCTGTCGGTGTAGCCGTAGGCGTTGCTGTTGGTGTAGCCGTAGGCGTTGCTGTTGGTGTAGCCGTAGGCGTTGCTGTTGGTGTAGCCGTAGGCGTCGCTGTCGGTGTG
>JAGOVC010000052.1 GCA_018060955.1 Candidatus Woesebacteria bacterium
CTAGATTCCAGTAGAACCCACAATGCAAGCCAAATAGAGTAAGGAGTTTTTGGCTTAGTAACATGAACTTTGTAAAGGGCTGACAGACAGGCTCATGAACGTAAAACGGGGCGTATTGCCCCGCATATATCCAATGTGCCATCTATCTCTTCCAGAGCCTAAATATTAGTTTAGGCACCGGCTTGAATCTATGATCGAAAACACACGGTGTGTAAGATCCTAGGCTCAAGAATGAGAGTCTCTTCTCACCGCCTGGCAAGACAGTGAGAGCGCGATTTTAGGTTGTAAAAAAGCGATTCCGATGGAGATAAGTAAAAGAAGAAGAGTCGAGATCGGTAGGGACCTAGGGCTCTAGTTCTTGTTTGATCTCAATCAAAAGAGAATTGTATCATTTGTGTAAAGAAAACTCAACCGCTATAGGCCTATTTGTAAGAGCTGTAGCTCCACAATCCTTTTCATTCGTTTCACTTGGGTAGAGTAAAATTGACGACCCGAACGAGTAGCAGCAGCAACCGTCTTCCGCTAACTATTTCATCCCTCTTTCCGCTTGGATGCATCCACCCTTTTTGGTTTTACCCTTACCATTCCATTACACCAGTCTTTCCCAATGGGGTTTCGGTTATTCTCATCGATCAGGAATGGATTTACTTTCTGTTATTAAGCCGCAATGTAGTACGAAGCGCGACCACAATGGAAAGGTGGAGATTGAGATGGTTTTAGTGAACTGGTGCTGTTTTCTTTCTCAGTTACTAGCCTACAGGCTTCTACTCTGGAGAGAGACTGGGACAAAACGGACAACGCACCGTAAATATTCCCCATTCTGCAGAATCGCACTCTTTTATTGCAGTATTCCATCAAAAATTATCACTTGAGGGGAAATCACTTGGTTCCAGTTAGTGCTAACGATTTTGAATTCAAATTAGCTTGAATCATCCGTCTTTTCTTCTCTTAGTCTCAGTATACACTGGAATGCTGCTATCGTAGGAGTTTTCGTATCAGTTATCTTATAGTAGTACCGTATATCGTATATTATCGTGAATTCGTGAATCAGTCTTTGTCGCATGAAGTACGTAGTTATATTGACGCATTGGGTATTCTTCTGGTTTTATCGTGCAGCAATAGATGAACGAATAGAATTGATGCTAGTGTTGAGAATTCATTAAAATACCTGATGGTTTCTTGACTATGCGGTAATATATCGCCTGCTATTGCCGCCATATTCCAGTCGTTTTGCGCGAATAGATGGAGCAATAATTGAATCTTTTTTACCGCGGAAGTGGGACGTGGGAATTTAGCACCCTGCATTTGCTTTAACGCTAGCAGCTCTGTTGAGACTTTTTTCTCGTATTGTTGCAGACGATGCTGGAGTGCTGCGTCGATTCCTCCCACTTGAGAAAGATTTCCTGCAAGAATGCCCTGAGTAACCACGACCACACTGGAGTTGTGATAGAGCTTCTGTTGTTGGATGGTGGAGAGTGGTGGTCCAATCCATACGGTCCGTGTGAGTTGAGTTCCCCACTGCGCTAGTGTTGACGCTACTTCTTGATATTCTCTTGAGTTGGTTTTGGCAGTACAGATACAGACCGTCACCTGGTCAGGCTCCTGTTGTCCCTTTGGTGCAAAAAATGCCGAAAATGAGGCGGTCACGAGCTCCATACCTCGGGCCGACAACGTAAAGTGCAGGATAGAGTTATGGCGCTGTGCAGTTACGACTCCCAGAGCAACCCAGCTCGAGATGACTTCCCGAATAGAGCTAGAAGAGTACTCAAGAATGGAATTCAGGAAGGGATACGATACACCAATGGAAAGTGCTGGATGCGTGCTGCTTTGGGCGCAGTACAACGTAAGTAACAGTTCTTTTTTTAATTTCTTCATACGATATCTTGCAGTGCGATAAAGGGTTCAATAATCACATTCTTGTAGGGTGAAATGAAACAGACAGATCATCCCCATTGTGTGCAATGATCACTCCATTGTGGATACTACTCAAGTAAATAGTATTGTTGTGTTTCCATCTCATTTCTATGGTACTAACACAACAATATACAGTCTTTTCTCTCGTGTGTATAGGTTGTTCTTTTCCCCCGATAAACATGATAATTGAATGGGTATGAGAGAGTATGATCATCGTGAAACGTGTAAAACATTGGGTGTAAGGATGCACAATGTGGAAAAGTAGTGGGATAACAAAAGAACTGTTGAAAACTAGTGCTAGCGCTCGATACCAATGAAGATTTGGATCGTGTTTTCTATCACGCGAAGCACCGCATTATCTAATTGAATTTCTTGCGTAGGACCCACAACGGGTTGGATGATAATTTTTTCACCGATTAGGGAAATAAAATTACTGTGGAGCGGTAGAACGTCAAATTTACCTTTTGAGTTGTAGGAAGTAATAGATGTCACTTCACCTTCAAAAACTGTCTTTTCGCGGCTTTTAACCGTGAGCATCATTGGGGGGTACGTTGCCATAATGATTATTTGGTTGCTAACTCACTGCCGTCACCGATGAACATAAATTGATCGTCCGTTGATCCGTCCCATTTTCCATCAATGATTTCTTTGGTGAAGGCTAAGGTTTTTGCAAGCGGAACAAAAACGCCCTTCTTCCCTTTTTGGCCTTCGGCGGTAAAGAATCGTTGGGTCATAAAGGCACGCAGCTTTTTGGCACGGCGATAAGTCCGTTGATCTTCAGCGGATAATTCGTTCTCACCGACTAACGAGACAATGCGTTCCAAAGATTCGGCTGCTTTGAGCAAGGTTCTGGCTTTGAGGACCACTTCATAGTGTTCTTGTCCCACGATGTGTGGTTCTAGAGCTGAGGATGTGGAGGAGAGAATGTCGATAGCGGGTAAGATTCCCTCTTGATATACCCTTCGGGAGAGAACGACGGTTGTGTCCAGATACGGGAAGATACTCTGAACGCCGTGATCGAGGAGGTCGTCGGCTGGAACATAGATTGCTTCCACACAACTCACCACACCAGTATCGGTGGAAACTAAGCGTTCCTGAAACTCTGCCATCTCGGATTCCAGAGTTGCCTGGTATCCATCTTCCGATGGGATGGTGTTGGTCAAGGTTGAGAGTTCATTCCCTGCCTGGGCAAAACGGAAGGCATTGTCGATAAAGAAAAGAATGTCTTTATGCAGTTCATCACGGAAATACTCTGCCAGTGTTGCCGCCGCATATGCGGACAAGAAACGAACAGCAGGGTTTTCTCCCATCTGACCAAAGACTAACGAGGAAGAATCAAACACTCCCGTTTTACTCAAGGAGTGATACAGATCTAATCCTTCACGGGAACGTTCTCCGACACCCGCAAACACCGAGACAAATTTACTATCTTTGCCCACAATGTTGTGCAGTACTTCGGTTAAAAGCATGGTCTTACCTACCCCAGCCCCTCCAAACAATCCCATCTTCCCACCCTTGACCAAGGGAGCAAATAAATCAATCACTTTAATCCCCGTTTCCACCACTTCTTGGGCGGTAGAGATCTTGGTGATTTGCGATTTTCGATGCACTGGCCAGTAGGTATCGGGGGTAAACTCCCCTTTATCATCGACCGCGTTACCATAGACATCAATCACGCGACCCAAGAGCTGTTTTCCAACCGGGACTTGTAAGGGCTTCTGGGTACTTTTGACCTTCTCTCCACGATAGAGTTTGTCGGTTTGGGAGAGGACTAAACAGTAAAAACGATTCTCCGTACTAGAGGCATACACTTCCATGAGGGCTTCATACTCGTCATCGGTTTTTAAGAGATCGCGAAGGGTCGGTTTTTCTTTTAAGAATTCTACCTCTACCACTTGGCCTCGAGCTGAAACGATGGTTCCGATAATATCTGGCATATTAACCTGTTGTCATTAAAATTGCGGGTAATGTATTGAGCTGTTTTCGATCCGAGAGCCGATGCTGTGCCGCGAGTTTTTGCCACATCAGCTTCCGGCGTTCGACCTTAATATTCTCACTTGCCTGGTCCATCGCCAAGATACGGGATGCAAACTTTGCCAGCTGTGATTCACGTACCACCTGCTCAAACAGCGAGGCAAACATTTCGGTCTCGAAGAACTTTAGAATACTATCCAGAGATGGCTCGAAGAGATATTTAGTCCGATCTTTAATCTGCAATGCATCGATATCAATCTGGGAAGAGATCATCGTCCGCTCTGGCTTTTGAATCAAAACGTTTTGGAACTTTCCATAGAAGAGATGAATCTCTTTATACTTGACGATGTGCTTGATGATTTTGGATCCCGACTCGGTGGTAAAGCCATTGTCTGGTAGCTCAAAATACGTATGGGGTCGCTTTGGCTCAACAGCTTCAAAATAGGAGAGACCTTGCTGACCGATAATGGTGACTTCCGCATCACTGGCGCGCACTTCCGTTAAGAATGCATCGAAGGTTTTTCGGACAATATCTCCGTACAGTCCACTATTTGCAGAGAGTAATACCGCTACAGATTTTCCGTTATGACCCAAAAACGTAACTTCTTCTTTGCCATTCCCCCGTTTACGATGTGCCAGACGATAGACTTCCTCAACATACGAAATACGGACGTCTTCAAACACGTCCCGGAGTTCCTCTAGAAACGCACGGTTGGAGAGCACGTTTTGTCGTGTGTTTTTCATCCGCAACGACGCAATTTCACCATACGCCTGCGTCACCGTTTGCAGCAGTTGAAGTTCATCGATGATGGCTTGTATTTCTCGACTATTGGTCATAGCGAACGTGTAGGGCTTCTACTTGAGATTTTGCGGTGGTCACCAACGCGGTGAAGTCGGGAGCACTGGTAATGAGCGTATCCACCTGCGCGGTAAAGGCAGGTTCTTCCTGATAGCGCTTGATGGTTTTTCGCATGAGCGCTTTCATTTTTTCCGGTTCTAATTCTGCCCAAAGCCCACCCCAGAGTAGCGCCAAGATTAAGATGCTCACGTGGATGGGATAGACTTCATCGGAAAGCTGCTGGAAGAACGTATAGATGCGATCCCCAAGAGCAAGGGTATCGCGAACGCCCTGGGAGACTTCGGCTCCAAAGTGAGTATATTGTTTCATTTTCTCGTGCTGGACTAAGAAGCTTTGAAGGCTTCTTGAAACGTCGCGTTGAATGGGAGTTTGGGCTTCTAGTCCCACACGGGTAACCGAGAGAAATGGATTGACGGATGGTCGGCGTCCTTGATCAAATAATTGGGTATCAAAGTACAAATGGCCATCGGTCATCGACATGATATTGGTGGTAATGTACGCAGCTAAATCCCCCATTGCGGTTTGAATGACGGGCAAGACAGTAATGGAGACAGATCCTCCTGTTTTTGATTTGTAGTTTCCTCCCCGTTCCATCAAGCGCGCATGCGTATAAAAAATATCACCAGGATAAGCAGCACGACCGGGGAACCGACGCGCAATCAGGGTAATTTCGCGGTAAACCGCCGCATGCATGGACAGATCATCCATGATAATCAGCGTGTCCTTACCCTGATCACGGAAATATTCGGCGACAGTCATCGCGGTATACGGAGTCAAAAAAATCAGTCCGGAAGGATCCGAGGAAGCGGAGGCGACAATCACGACTTGCGACTGGATTCCGTTTGCGGTCACAAAGTCTTCGAGTTGTCGAATTTCGATTGCCCGTTTCCCAATCGACGCAACCACACAGACTAAACCGTTCTTTGCCTGCGTGAGTAATGTTTGCAACAAGAACGTTGTTTTCCCAGATTTACGATCTCCAATAATCAACTGACGCTGACCTTTGGCTAAGGGGATGATTAAGTCGACAACAGCTACCCCTGTCTCTAATGGTTTTTCAATGGGAGCTCGAGCCATGATTCCTTGCGGACGAATATCCACGCCACGATGCTCTTCAACCTGGATTGGCGCATAGAGTCCAGTGACTTCACCTAGAGCATTCAAACGTTTCCCCAAGATCCCTTGACCCAAACCCACGGATAAGCGCTCATTTGTCCGTACCACACGGGTCCCTGCTTGAATGGGAGTCGCGGAAAACAAGAGCACCTCGACCATCTCTGGTGTCAAACTAATCACTTGTCCAATCTCCCCGGATTCCAACATCACAAGTTCAAACAAGCGGACACTCGGGATCCCAATGACCGTCACTAAGCCATGTAACAGCTTCTGAACATAGCCGATTTCTTGCGTGCTGGTAAGGTAGTCCTGAAAGGTTTTCATTGCAGATGTTTTGTTAGGATGGCTTGATATGCTGGGGTTTGTACAAAGGAATCTAGAGCGGTTTGCAGTGAATAATCACGATAGGTTCCGTTGATTTCTACCTGCACGCCAGCAAGCAGATGTGGGTTGACACTTACCTGCAGAAGTACGGTGGGGTGTTTCCCTTCCGTTTGCAAGATTTCTTGATAGGCTTGCAGTTGAATTCGAGAAGGAGCAAATGACAGCGACAAAGAAATGACAGGAAGATGTGTTAGCCACGTTTCTATCTCGGAAAAACTTGGAGGATTTTCTTGGTGTAGTACCGTAGACAATGCGGTTGCCACGTCATAGGAAACGTCGTTTGCCAGAGCCGTTACCAAGGCATCAGCGTTCGTGGAATATTGCACCAATTTTAATTTGGCAATCGCTTCCAGCATCGCAACTTTATCATCGATGGTGACCAGGAATTGCTTGAGGTTAGAGTCCAGATTGCTTGGTTGCATCCTTGAGGGCCTTTCGAATCCAATCGTCTTGATCATGCAGAGAAAGAGCCTTCCCTGTAGAGGCAGAAATCACTTCGGTAACGATGGCAGCAATCTGCGTATCCAACTTGGCTAGTTTTGCTTTCTTTACCATCTCTACTTCCGTATCTACGGCGGCATAGGCTGATTCCACTCGTTTCTCCATTTCTTTTTGAGAAGAAACGGTTTCTTTTTCCAGGGATTTGGCGAACG
>JAGOVC010000053.1 GCA_018060955.1 Candidatus Woesebacteria bacterium
TTTTTCTTGGCAGGACACCGGAGTTTTGGAAGCATGAACTTGTCCGGTCGTATGACTTCCTCGGATCAGGGAGGGATACTCACCGTATTCAAACAAGGAGAGGCCTGCTTTCTGACAGATCTTGGCCATTAAAAAAGAGGTGGCTGCAATTCCTTCGCCTGCCTTTCCTCCAATTTTCCAGTTAAATGATGATTTCGTCATATACGGATGTAGCTGATTTTATCCTGCTTTTGTGTATTTTTCTAGGTTAGATCTGGAGACTGTAGTTCTACCTTCACATCGGTGACATATGCTTGATGGTTCGCAAGCATCAGTGGGTTAATTTCAAGTTCGGCAATTTCCGGATGTTCGAGTGCGAGTGACATGAGCCGCTCGATGCAAAGTAAAATTAACGAGCGCTGTTCGGTAGACATCAAGGAGTGCAGTTTCGTTCGGCGAAAGGTATTTCGAATTTCTTTGCTGCTGGCTGGGAGGAACACATACGCCCGATCTTCGAGAATGTTGGTGAGGCTGCCCCCCATGCCGACTGCAATAAACTTGCCAAATTCTGGATCATCCCGATACCCAAGGATGACCTCACTTGCATCGGTGATGACTTCTTGAAACAGCACGCTAGGTCCAAACTTTTTTAATCGTTCAAATGCTTGAACTGCTTCTTCTTTATTTTGAATATTTCCCATGACCGCACCCAAGACAGCTTTGTGTTTGAGTTTTAAGTTGGCGGTTTTTGCAAACAAGGGGAACACTTTTTGCGGATCGAGAGCATCGAGTTCGTCTAGCTGACTGCTTGATTTAACAATTGCGGCGCGTGGAAGCGTGAACCCGTATGCTTCCAGTAACAAATAGACGGAGGAGAGTTCATTGGTTTGGAGAGGAAATTTTTTGCGTTCCGGTTCCGACGGAAGATATCCAGATAGAGACAGTTTTAACTCATCCATCAGTTTGGCAGAACGATCCACCAATTGTGCACGTCGCACATGATTGACACAAGAATAGATGTCGACACCTTCATTGGGATATTCCACCGTGGTGATCCCTGCTTGTCGAAGTTTCTGTAAGTACCGTTGTTCTTCTTTGCCGCCCATTAAGGCAACAATGAGGGGAGTTCTCAATTTGGGGTACAGATCAATGATGGTCTGGGTGATGGCAGGGATATCGGTGACCGACTGACGTGTCAAAATTAAAAGTATTGAGTCGATGAGTGGATCTTCTTGAGAAATTTCTAGGACGGTTTGAACATCGTTGCAACTAGCATCTCCCAACAGATCCGTAGGGTTATGCGGAGTGATACGGGGTACGGAACGTGCGAACGCCCGCACTGATGCCGGACTCCAGGTAGCCAGTTCAAGATCCGCATGCGAGGCTAGATCCGTCGCATTTACTCCTGGTCCCCCAGCATTGGTCACAATTAACAGATTCTTAGGTAGCGATGCATCAGATTTTTCTTTACGAAGGAGGGCATGGAGAAAGAACGTGGTCTCAAAGAATTGCTCGAGCGTTTCCACACAGGTGTACCCGAACTGGTGCTGACCTTCGAGGATCAGTCGATGATCAGTTGCCAGAGCCGCCGTGTGGGAGAGTGATGCACGCTGACCCTGCGAAGTTGTTCCCCCTTTCAACAACAGAATTGGTTTCTGCTTTGAAATCTCTTTACACTTGGCAAAAAAGCTTGGAATATTTGGGATGGATTCTAGATAGAGCGCAATCATGGCAGTATGAGAATCGTGGAGTGCGTGATCGAGGGCATCTAGCACAGTAATCCCCGCACTGTTTCCCAAGGAAACCGCAAAGGAACTTCCGATGTTGCGGCTCACCAGCTGTGAAAAAATCGTGGTTAGCATGGCGCCAGATTGACTAATCACCGCAATATCGCCAGCGGGAACATGGGTAGGTGCAAAACTCGCATTCAGCTTTAAGCGGGGATTGATCGCTCCCAGGGTATTGGGACCCAGTAGGAGAATGTTGTGACGCGCACAGAGTTGGGCAATTCTTTCTTGGATGCGTTGACCAGATTTATTTGTTTCGGCAAAACCAGCAGAGATAATAATGATGGCGCGCACTTTTTTGTCGACACATTGATGCACAATATCTTCAACTGTGGCTCGTGGCGTAGTAATGATCGCCAGATCGATGGAAGTAGGGACACTTAAAATCGAAGAATACGCTTTCTTTCCCAGGATTTTGCGATGGGTCGGATGAATCGGAATCACCGGATGGGGAAACTGTTGCAGATTTAAGAAAATTTGATGCCCAACTTTTTGGGGTTCTTTGGAAACACCAATCACTGCAATCGATGTCGGATGAAGTAGAGCATCTATCATGGTTTTACTTAGGATAACAAGAAAAGAGACTACAGGTCTAGATTAGAATACGACCACTCATGCTTACCGGTTTACTGACGCCAAGTAAATGCAAGATGGTCGGGGCGATGTCTGCAAGAATTCCAGACTGTAACATGGTGGTATTGTTTTGAAATGGCTTGCCAATACAAAAGAAAGGAACCGGATAGGTGGAATGTTCTGTATCCATTTCTCCAGTTTGATTGTTAATCATTTCTTCAGCATTCCCGTGATCTGCCGTGATTAAGACTACTCCGCCTCGGTTAGTAACAGCATCAACTATTTTCGCCACACAGCCATCGAGGATCTGACAAGCTTCAATCGTCGATTTTAAACTTCCGGTATGCGCTACCATATCGGCGTTGGCAAAGTTGACGATTGCGACATCATAAAGATCACTATTTAGTCGTTCAAGAAAGGTGGAAGTAATCTCATTGGCGCTCATCTCCGGGGCAAGATCATAGGTTGCAACTTTTTTGGAAGGAATAATGATGCGATCTTCACCGGCAAATGGATCTTCACGGAGCCCATTAAAATAATAGGTGACGAATCGTTCTTTTTCCGTTTCTGACATGCGAAGTTGCTTGAACCCATGCTCCGAGAGGACTCTCCCAAGAGGCATTTCAACGGTTTGCGGTGGATAGGCAATGTTGGTAGGAAGTCCGCGTTCATATTCTGTCATGGTGACAAAATACAAATTCTTGAGGACTTTGTTGCGCTGAAATGTTTGGGCGCTTGAAGTAGATTGCAGATGGGTGTGTTGGTATTTAACCGTGTACGGGTCAAAACCTTCCGACGATATTCCACTTTCAAAGTTTGGTAAGACGAATGCGCGGGTGAGTTGTCGAGGTCGATCAATACGGAAGTTGTAAAAAATAATAGCATCGTCATCGGAGACGAGTTTGGGCTTTCCTTGTGGGGTACAGACCATGATTGGTTTGATGAATTCATCGGTTTCACCACGGTTATAACATTCGTTGACTGCAGCCAAGGGGTCTTGGGTACACGACGGACTCCCGATTGTTAAAGCGTCATAGGCAATCTGCGTTCGGTCCCAGCGTTTATCGCGATCCATTGCATAATAGCGACCCATGATCGTTGCAATCTGGCCAACTCCCAGTGATTTACATTTGGACTGAATTTGGGTGATAAAGGAGATTGCTGATGTGGGAGGAGAATCGCGACCATCCGTGAATAAATGTAAAAAGACGTTGTCGCCTAATCCTTTTTCTTTTGCATTTAAGAGCAGTGCGAACAAGTGATCAATGTTCGAGTGGACACCACCAGACCCTACAAGTCCCATGAGGTGGAGTACCGATTTATGTTGTTTCACATGTTCAAAGGCTTGCAAGAACACGGGATTCTGTTCAAAGGTACCATCGGCGATACTCATGTTAATCCGAGGGAGATCTTGATACACAATACTCCCAGCACCCATGTTTAAATGACCTGTCTCTGTATTTCCATCTTCACCTCTAGGAAGGCCGACGGCTTCGCCGGACGCTAACAGTTGGGTGTGCGGGTACGAAACCCAATACCGTCGCAAGTTGGGCGTATTGGCTTGGGTAATTGCATTCCCTGCATTGGCGGGACCAATCCCCCATCCATCAAGAATGAGCAGTACAACTGGACGAGTTTTGGAAGGCATACACTGGGTTATGCGGAATTAAGTTCCGTTTCAATTTCGAGGAGTCGATTGTATTTGGCGATACGTTCTCCTCTAATGGGGGCTCCAAATTTGGTGTAGTCGCACCCTAACCCGACAGCAAGATCCGCAATGAAGTCATCATTGGTTTCACCGGAGCGATGGGAAGCAACTACCTGCATTTTTGCGTCTTTAGCAATTTTGACAACTTCGACAGTTTCACTTATGGTTCCAATTTGATTAGGCTTAATCATCAAGGAGGTACAGGCTTTTTCTTTAATCGCCCGCTGGAGTCGTTCTTTGTTTGTTGTAACCAAGTCGTCGGCAACAACAACCACGCGGTCGGAGATTTGCGCAGTCAATTCGGTCCAGGCTGCCCAGTCATCTTCATAGAATGGATCTTCGATTGAAAAAATATGGTACTTGGCGTTGAGTTCTTTGTAGTATTCCATCAGTTCTTTTGTCGAGAACGCTTCTTGACGATCACGGATGGAATATTTTCCATTTTTGTAAAAGTAGGAAGCAGCTACATCCAGCCCGAAGAATAAATCTTGTCCGAAAAGGAACGAGGTTCTCTTCATGGCTTCATTGAGCAATTCCAACGCGTCTAAGTTTGTAAACAAATTGGGGGCAAATCCACCTTCAACCCCAACACTGTGGATCGCATTTTTGGCGATTAACACTTGCTCTAGCGCCATGAACATTTCCACCCCTAATTCCAAGGATGCAGAGAAGGGTTTGTTGCTGGTGGGAATAATGTGAAATTCTTGAAAGTCTAAGTTTCCTGCTCCATGTTGCCCACCGTTGATTAAGTTAAAAATCGGAGAGGGCATTCGTAGCGAGTTTGTTAATCCGTATTTTTCTTTTAAGTACCGATACATCGGCATCCCAACACTGGCAGCTCCGGCCTTACAGACGGCAGTGGATACACCCAAGATAGCATTGGCACCAAGTTTGGATTTATTGACGGTTCCGTCTAAGTTGTAGAGTAGTTGATCGGCAGCAGTTTGTCGGACGGGATCTTGGCCGATAAACACGGGCCGAATAATATCGTTGATTGTGGCAACAACTTTTCGAACCCCTTTGCCACCCATTCGACTAGGATCATTGTCGCGGATCTCTACTGCTTCATGCTTGCCACTCGATGTTCCTCCAGGGACACTTGCGCGTACTGACTGTCCTGAGTCTAAATCAATGCGAACTTCTACGGTTGGATAGCCTCGAGAGTCTAGAATTTCACGCGCTTGTAGTTGTGTAATTTTAGCCATAGGTACGTGATTATTGACGGTCTTTAATATAGTGACCCGCTTGTGGGGTCCCGATCCACTCGGCTAGATCCGAGATGTTAAAGATTTCCAGCATTTCTTGAGTAGGGGAGTGGATGCTTTTGATGTAACACAAGATGCCTTCTTGATGACAAATCGCTGCGGCACTCCGTACATACTCTATCACAGCTGGAGACGAAAAGTCAGCGGCGGATAGTTCATTTTTCGCATATAAGTGTCGCGCAATTTCATCTACATCAATGACGACTCCATCTAAGCCTTTTTGGACACAAGGTTCGATTTCATAGAGTTGACTTGGGACAGAGAGTAACAAGTAATGGGTGAGCATACTTGCACGCACTAATCCGGTCTCGAGAACTCGCCGTACAATTTGCGCATATGCTGCACAATGCTCTACGTGAGCAAACACTAAGCCAAAATGGAGGGTTGAAAACTGTGTTTTGATCAGCGCTAAGGCTTGCAGTTGGGAAGCTACAAGCTCCGGATTATGGGTATCAATTTCATAGAAAAACCCTTTGGGAGCATGTGATTTTGTACACAGAAATGTTAAGGTTTTTTGCAACTCATGGGCAACCAACCGATTAGTGACTGCTTTACCTGCAGACATCGCTTCTAATAGCAGTGCTGGCTGAAGGTAGAGATGACCGGTAGGTTGCATCGCTGGTAGACGTGCATCTGGAGTGAGGGGATGCAAAATTCCGATAGCTGGCTGTACGTGGGACTGCGCCGGTTGTTGGGGTTTTGCGGTTGCTGGAGTCTGTGTTGTCGCTTGGACCACTGAGGATGGATGCGAGGTAGTATGGAGGGTTTGGGCTGGGAGATCTAATGGACTCACATCGACAACCCAGATAGATTTTCCATCAAAACCAAATACAACTTTCTGGGGAAAGAAGAAATGCTGCTGGACTTTTGTCGCAAGTTTACCAAGCTGACCAATCGCCGCCGTGGGAAGCTTTCGTCGTTGTTGCGCGGGACCGGTAATCTTTTTAAAGACTGATTCACCATGCTCCCACATAATGGATTCTGTTTGTTTATCGATGACCGTCTTGAGTTCCTCTTTGGAAGATTTTGAAATCCAGTAATAGTCCGCCCCATTCACTTCTTCGATGAGTCCTTGTTCTCCAAGTACTGCTTTTACTAAGCATGTGTTCTTTTCAGAGGCAGTCGGATCACTGGTGTAGAGAATTCCTGTCGTCACAAACTTTGGATGACGTTGGATACACACCGCAAAAGGCAGCTGAAAATGTGGGGTCTGATGTTTCAGTCGGTAGAAGAGCGGTTTGGGATCAAAGAAATGACTCCAAACTTCTTTGATGCCTTCAAAGACATTGGCTTCACCATCGTACCCAAAGAAGGAATGATCGATGGTACCAACTAGAGGACTGTTGGAGTCGGATAGATGAACACTCGGAGACAAAAAGACACGCCCTTCACCGATTTTTAAATACATGGGAAGAATTTGACTAACAAGCTCTGGGGGGAATTCACCGTGCACAATTAAGCGATGGATCGCTTTTGAACTCTTGGCAAGTTCGGAAGGACTTTTAGCGTTGCTTTGCGTTATGATCTGTTCTATTTTCTC